>JBFKXV010000025.1:0-14201 GCA_041637935.1 Burkholderiales bacterium
GTTGCCATTGGTGCCGCGCTGAGCCTGCTGTTTGGCGCAACTTTGGTGCACCCAGCGGCGCCGGCAAGCGCAGGCTCAGAGCCCGCTTCGCAGCCGGCGCCAGGCGAGCACCGGTAGCCGCAATGCAGACTCGACGACCAGCCGGCTATGCATCCACACCAGCAGCGCGTTGTCACGCAAGTAGCGGAAATGCGAAACGCCGCCCTCGCCGGGGAGCAGATAACGCACTGCGGCATCGACGTTACGCGCCGGAACACCGGCCCACGCCAAGCGCACGGCTGCTTCGGCGTCGAAATCGAAACGTCGCATGAACCGGTGCGACAGCATGATGTGCAGCAGCTTTTCCGCCGGGTAGACACGGAAACCAAACAGTGAGTCACCAATTCCGTGCCGCAGCGTTTCGAGGTCGACCCACCAGTTGGATATCCTCCGCCCGCGCACACGGATCTTTGGCGCCGTCTCGTCGAACAAGGGTTTGCCGAGAATCATGGCCTGTGGTGCCTGTTGCGATTGGGCCATGAAATGCGGCAGGCTGGCGGCAGGATGCTGGCCGTCAGCATCCATCGTCAGTACATGTGTGAATCCGTGGTGGACGGCCTGGCGCAGGCCATACAAAACGGCGGCGCCTTTTCCCCGGTTGCGCGGCAGGATGAAGACACGCAATCCGGAATCCGATTGTTGCATCTTCAACAGCTCGTCGGCGCTGCCATCGTCGCTGCCGTCGACCACGACCCACACAGGATTCCAGTGCTGACGCGCCTGGCCAACGGTGTCGAGCAATATTGGCCCGGTGTTATAACTCGGGATGAGTACCAGATGCGACTGCGAGGCTGAGGACATAATTGCAAAGTGGGCGATATGTGGTCAAGCAAGGGTCTGCTTGTGTAATCCGGAAAATGGAGCAAAGCGCAGCACTGGATGCTTGACGGATGATGTCGCAGTGGTTCGATTCGAGGACTTGCGTGGTTAGCGTTGCCGGCGATTGTATTGTCGGCAGCGGATTATGCAAGATGTTGCCTGGCCGGCAGCGACCGCCGGTTCAGCGCTCATCAGGCACGCGTTGCTTTGACTCGCTCAGGCGCCAGACGGCGGCCATGCCGGCGGTTATCGTTTCTTCCTGGCGCACCAGCGGGCTTGTGTCGAACACCGCCTCGAAAACCGAATCCCAGCGAAGAAAAGCGCCGACCCACATGCGCCCGTAACGCCGGCTCACCGTAGCGGTGACCTGGGTGCCGCCGTAACCGCTCTCGGCAACGTAGGCTGGGCGCTGTGCAGTCGCAAACGCAGGGGTAACGCCATAGAAGTAATTGTGGTAGCGCTTGTCGCCGAATACAGGCCCGGCCGCCATGCCAAGATTCCACCGTCTGCTCGGCAGCACGTTACGCCAGTTGAAGTTGATGCGCGGTTCGAATACCCAGCCTACGTTATTGAAGCTGCGCAGGTCGGTGGCAATCACCGTGCGCAATGGCAGACGCAAGTCTATTTTGAAATCGATGTTCACGTTTTCATATAACAGCAAGTCGACACTCGGTCCGATCTCGAAAGTGGGGTCGAGATCGGGCATGCCGCTGCGCGCGGCATTGCCGGAACTGTCGACCGGGACCGAGCCGCTGACACTCAGTTGCAGACTGATTCGGCGCCTCTCGAAAAAAATTCCACGCGCCCGATCGCGCTCGACTCGCAGCAGCGTTCCCCGGTAGATGGCGTATGGAACAGGAAGAACGTAAGTCGTGCGTTCATCGGAACCGCGGTAATCCGGGAAGTTAAGCACCGTGAATCCAAGGCCGGCCTCCCACAGCGGCTCGTCTTCGCCCCGGGCCGTTGACACCATTGTCAACGACAGGCACATGACCACCACGAGTGGGTGCCATCTGAGCCGCAACGCTCGCCGTTTCTTGTTGTCTCGTCCGAGTTGCTCAATCACAGCGCGAATTGTGTCTAAAAAAGTTTGCCACTTCATACGGGGTGTTGTGTTCAGTCGGTGGGCCGCGTTTCTTGAGCCCGCTGGCGGCTGTTATCGTATCGCGGCTTGTCCGCTCGTGTTGCTGCATCGGGAAAAATTATCGCAGGCACGACATAATGTTGGTACGGAAACCATTCGATTGAGAAGGTATTGGCGTGGGCGAAAAGGCAGCGGCGAACTCGAGCAAGCGGGCATTG
Source organism: Burkholderiales bacterium (assembly GCA_041637935.1). GTDB lineage: Bacteria > Pseudomonadota > Gammaproteobacteria > Burkholderiales > Eutrophovitaceae > SG8-40. The sequence goes on from JBFKXV010000025.1 coordinate 2,161, forward strand.
GTAACGGGCGGTAGCGGCGTGATCGGTTCGGCGATCTGCAAAATGCTCGGGGAACGCGGGTTCCACGTGCTGGTGCATGCCAATACGCGGCAGGAACAGGCGCAGCAGCTGGCGCAAACAATCATTGATCAAGGTGGCAACGCCGAGCCGATTTGTTTCGATGTTACCGACCGGGCCGCCTGCGCCGCCGCACTGGAGCCGGACGAAGCGTCTCAACCGGTTCAGGTCGTCGTTCATAACGCCGGTATACATGACGACGTCCCGCTTGCGGGAATGAGCGGCGAGCAATGGGACAGTGTGCTCGACGTGTCGCTGAATGGGTTCTACAACGTAGTGCGGCCGCTTTTGCTGCACATGATTGGCACGCGCTGGGGCCGCATTATCGGCATTTCATCGGTCGCAGCGAGTCTCGGCAATCGTGGCCAGGTGAACTACGCCGCGGCCAAGGCAGGGTTGCACGGTGCGATCCGGGCACTCGCAGTGGAGGTCGGTTCGCGCGACATTACGGCAAACGTCGTCGCGCCGGGAATTATTATCAGCGATATGGCGTCCAGTTTTTCTGAACAACAGATAGCCCGGTTGGTACCGATGGGACGCGCCGGGTACCCCGAAGAGGTTGCTGCCGTAGTGGCTTTTCTGGCCTCGGAACAAGCGGGCTATGTATCGGGTCAGATCGTTGGCGTGAATGGCGCGATGGGCTGAAGCGGCGCGTTTGCGTACGCCAGGGCATGCAGCTTGCACGCCTGGCAAGCCTGTGTCCTCGGCGAAGTCGTCCGATTGTGGCTGGTAAATGGAAATAGTATGAATTTGATTGACTGGTTGGTCGAACAGAAAATCAGCGAAGCGATCGCACGCGGTGAACTGGCGGATCTGCCGGGTGAGGGCGTGCCACTGGAACTGGATGACGATGTACTGATTCCGGAACAGTTGCGCATGGCGTACCGGATTCTGCGCAATGCCGGTTTTGTTCCGCTGGAGGTGACGGCCTTACGCGAAATCGGTGATCTGGAACGGCAGGTAGAAGCCTTGTCGCACGGTGACGAGCGGGCCCAGGCACTGCGCAAGCTGCAGTATTTACGCCTGCGACTGGAGGCAAGTGGGCGATTCCAACACATTCTGCACCCCGCATCGCCATACTCCGGGAAGCTGCTCGATCGCCTGCAGGACAGCCGCGAGAGAGGCGCCGGGCAAGCTCCGAAAGGGCGGTGGTGAACGGTCACATCACAGCGGCTATCGTCTGGGTTGCCATCGTCGTAGCTGGCTATTTCGTAATCGATCATTTCTCCGCGCCGGATCCGGTCGTTCGCGCAACACAGAGCGGCAGTTATCAAATCACGGTTCCTGTTGCCCGCGATGGACATTATTACCTCGAAGGCGCGATCAATGGTCAGCCCGTTACGTTCTTGATCGATACCGGCGCGAGCTATGTTTCGGTCGGATCGGATGTGGCGCGTCGCGCCAATTTGCCAGAGGGTGTGACCGGTGTGTTCAGCACCGCAAATGGCAGTGTCGAAGGACGCATCGTCAGACAACAGAGCGTAAGTGCCGATATTTTTGAGATCAGCGGTATCAGCGTTGCCGTGATTCCAGGACGCAGTGAGTATGGCCTGCTTGGTCAGAATTTTTTGCGTCATTTCAGCGTAAGCCAATCTGACGGCAAACTGGTGTTGCGCATGCGCCAGTCGTGAGCGGACGTTTTGCGTGGCAGGCATGATTGCAGACGGTCCGCAGAGAAGTTGACGGCGCTGCAAGAAATAGCTGCAAGAAATAGATGGCGCCCCGGGAAGGAATCGAACCTACGACCTACCCCTTAGGAGGGGGTTGCTCTATCCACTGAGCTACCGGGGCGCGGCAGGCAGCATTCTATCGCACCGTTATTGCCGGACTGATGATGATCTTTTTCGTGTTTGCAGTTCGGATTCGCGACGCGGCGTTTTTCGGGCGCGGTGCTGCAGCAAGCGTTTGAGGTTGGCGTAACTACCTTGCATCAGGAGCACAGATACCCCGTCACGCCCAGCCCGGAACAGGAAAAACCTTGGATAATCCGTGAGTTCTTCTGTACCATGGAGGCGTTGTCCAACATCGACGAGAGGCGACATACACGAAGTTGTTGAAGCGCTGCCTGTCATGGTGGCGCAGGAGTTGAATATAGATGCAGTTTCCTGATCTGGGCCTGGCCCCCGAATTGCTCAAGGCAATCGAGGAGCAGGGTTACTCAGAACCAACACCGGTCCAGCGTATAGCAATCCCCCCAATTCTTCTTGGCCGCGATGTCATGGCAGCGGCGCAGACTGGTACCGGAAAAACCGCCAGCTTTACCTTGCCGATGCTGCAGAGATTGAGGGGGCATGCAAATACCGGCATGTCGCCGGCACGGCATCCGGTGCGTGCGTTGATTCTTGCGCCTACGCGCGAACTCGCGGCGCAGGTGGAACAAAGTGCGCGAACCTATGGCAAGCATATCCCGCTGCGCGTGGCGTCCGTTTTCGGTGGCGTGCCAATTGATCCGCAGATTGCAGCGCTGCGTGCCGGTGTCGAGATCCTGGTTGCAACCCCGGGTCGTCTTCTTGATCACATACAAAGCAAGACGGTAATGTTTCATGCTGTCGAGTTTCTGGTGCTCGATGAAGCCGACCGCATGCTCGATATGGGGTTTTTGCCCGACATCAAACGCATTATTGCCATGCTGCCGCCGAAGCGGCAGACGCTGTTGTTTTCCGCAACCTACTCGGACGAAATACGCAAACTCACCGGGCAATGGCTGCGCGACCCCGTGCAGGTCGAGGTGGCGCCGCGAAATGCCGTTGCCGAGATGGTCACGCATACCGTCTACAAAGTCGACTCGCGTGCCAAACGCGATGCACTCGTCAGGTTGCTGCGTGACCGTGACATGAAACAGGTGCTGGTGTTTTGCAACACCAAGATTGGTGCAAACCGGTTGGCTTACCGGCTGCAGAAGGACGATCTAAACGCCGCAGCGATTCACAGCGACCGCACGCAAGGCGAGCGAATGCAGGCATTGGCAGAGTTCAAGGAAGGTAAGGTACGTATTCTCGTCGCGACCGATATTGCGGCGCGCGGGCTCGATATCGAGCAATTGCCGTTCGTGGTGAATTTCGACATGCCATACAATGCGGAGGATTATGTCCATCGAATTGGCCGAACCGGCCGTGCCGGTCTGAGCGGTGAGGCGATTTCACTGGTCGCGTCAGAGGACCGGGATTATCTCGCCGCGGTCGAAAAGTTAATCAACAAGAAGCTCCAGGTCAGCGAAATGCCGGCCATGGAGCGTTCAGCGCAAAAGAACGTGGAGCGCGCAGCGCCAAAGAACATGGCGCGTGCGGCGCCGGTGAATAAGAAGACCGCGTCTCGCGACGCCGACCCGCTTTTTGATCAACCTTATGTATCTGCCACCCCGTCGGAGCCGAAGACGGCTCCGGATTCGAGAGCACTTGGCGCGGTGGCACATGGAAAGAAGGAAAAGCAGATTGCCGCGTTGTTTCTCCCGCCGGCGTCCAAACCCGACGCGTGAACCAGCGAGGCGCGATGATCCAGGGGGGACATTGCGTGAGGGGTGAACTTGCTGAGCGCTTGATTGAGATCATTGGCGGGCCGGAGGGTGAAATTCCGCTGATCGAAGCGGCTCTGCTGGTAGCGACGCATCGCTACCCTGATCTGAACGTACGTTATTACCTCGACATCATTAACGACTTTGGCGCCGCGTTAGCGAATCAGGTGGCCGGTGATTCAGTGGCGGCCGACAAAGTTGTTGCCCTTAACCATTACTTGTTCGATGAACTGGGTTTTGCGCCCAACGCACAAGACTATTTCGATCCACGCAACAGTTTTTTGAATGAAGTAGTTGAGCGGCGTACCGGGATTCCAATCACGCTGTCGCTGGTCTATATGGCGGTTGGCGACCACCTTGGTCTGGTATTGAATGGGGTCTGTTACCCGGGTCACTTTCTGGTCAAGTGCGAATTGTCCGATGGCATCATCGTGCTCGATCCCTTCTGCAGGGGCCAGTCGCTGGACGTTGGTGATTTGCAGCGGCTGCTGCGCGAAACGCAGGGCGGTGAAGTGTCACGGGCAATCGTTGCAGCATGTCTGGTCGCCGCGACCAAGCGCGAAATTCTCGTGAGAATGCTGCGTAATCTCAAGATGATCTATATGCGCAACCGCGAACTGGACAACGCGTTGACCATCATGAACTGGATTGTTGCGGCGAATCCGGATCAGGCTGCTGAATTACGTGATCGTGGAATGGTCTTTCAGGAGCTGGAATGTTTCCGCGCCGCTGTCTCCGATTTCGAGCGTTACCTCGAGCTGGCGCCGGACTGCAGCGACGGCGATCGCATTCGCGAACGCGTGGTCCAGCTGCAGCGTAGTGTCTCATTGTTGAACTGATTCACGGCGTGGATTCCACCGATGCTGTCGATGCGGCGCGCCTGAACCGCATTGGGCGCTACGCCGCGGCGGTATTTCCGTATCTGTTGCTGTCTTTGGCGGTGCTGGCGTGGGCCAGCAACTGGGTAATAGGTCGTGCCATGCGCGACGAAATCGGCCCCGTCGCGATGGGTTTCTGGAGATGGGCGTTGGCGCTGGTTTTGATTCTGCCGTTTTGCTGGGGTGAATTGACAACCAAGTGGCGCGTGGTTCTTCACCACTGGTGGCGCCTCATGTTGCTCGGCATGCTAGGTGCGATCGCGTTCAACACCATGGTCTACGTTGGACTGCAGTACGCAGAAACCACTAACTCGGCACTGTTCAACTCGGTCGTTCCGATCTATATCGTGGTGATTTCGTGGCTGGTGTTTGGCGAGCGCATATCCTACCGGCAGGGCATTGGCATCACATTGTCGGTGTTCGGTGTGCTGATCATAGTGACGCGTGGCGATCCATTCTCGCTGCTGGAAACCAGCTTCAATGTTGGCGAAATCTGGATCGTGGTGGCGATGCTGTTGTGGGCAATCTATACCATTTTGTTGAAATGGCGCCCGCGCGAACTATCGGCAATTGCCTTCCTTGGCGCCATGCTATTGCTCAGCTTGCCAACACTGTTGCCGTTTTACGGTTGGGAGTTATATCAGCATGGCACGTTCGACGTATCGCCACTCAGTGTTGCCACTCTCGCCTACTACGCGACCGTGCCATCGGTAATCGCTTATCTGATGTGGAACCGGGGCGTGGCGCAGGTCGGCCCCACCCGGGCCGGTCTGATCGTGCATTTGCTGCCGATATTCACCGTTTTGCTGGCGGTGGCTTTTCTCGACGAACGGCTGTTCGCATTTCACTTTCTCGGGGCCGCATGCGTATTCGTTGGCATTGGATTGACGACCTGGCAGTCTGAATAGAAGCCTCGGCAGGTGGTATGGCGTGCAAGCCTTATTGCGGCGGGTATTGCTCCAACACAGGTTCGTCACCAAACTCTTCCTGCTCCAGTTCGAGCAGTGACTTGGGCCGATTCGTTGGCGGCTCGATCGTTGGTGCCGGCCCGTCAATCAGAGGATCGTCGCCGAATTCGTCTTGCTCGAGCTCGAGCAGTGATTTCGGCTGCTCGGATCGCACGTCCTGCGTCGCGTCCGGAACGTTGCCATCGTTAATAAGATATTCGCGACGCTGCAGGTAGCTATTGCGCACGAAGCTGTACTCATCCAGCGCGGCTTGCCGGAGAAACACTTCGGCGTCGAGAAGGTTGGCTCGCGTATCGATGACGTACAAAGCGAGCAGCCCCCAGCGTACACCGTCGTCATTGACGGCGTCATAGACCGGGCTGACGTAAATGTCGACCGGAAGCCCGATGCCGTCGCGCACGGTGCTCGGGCCGAAGAACGGCAGCACCAGGTAGGGGCCACTGTTAAATCCCCAGTAGCCAAGCGTCTGGCCAAAGTCCTCATTGTTATACGGTATGCCCGCATAGGTTGCGACATCAATGAGGCCACCCAACCCATACAGAATATTGGTCGTGAAACGAATGATGTCCACCGGCACGTCCTTGACTTTGAGTTGCAGAACATTGTTGAAGCCGGTGACGATGACGCCCAGGTTGCGATAGAAATTGCTCACACCGGTTCGCACCGGGCTCGGCAGAATTGAACGGTAACCAGACGCGACCGGTCTGACAAAGGCGTTGTCGATACCTTTGTTGAAGCCGTAAATCTTGCGGTTCATCCCCTCCCAGGGATCTTGCGGATTTTGGCTGGTCGCGCAGCCAGAGCCAATCATGCTGATGCACAACAGAAGAACGAGTCGCGTCATGTGGTTCGGGCGAAAGGCATTGCCGATGATTATAGCGTTAGACGCCAAAGCAACATCCTTACCTTGTGTAACGAACATTGCATTGATGGCCAAGGTTCGCCACCATATGTGTCTCAGTGGCCTCGCTCAATGCATCGGATGAGAACAAGCGTTTTGGAGACAGTTGGAATTCTGGATCAAGGGCAAACGCGCCACTGATTGTGCCGACAGCAAGGGCTTCGACAAGGCCGGTTTGGTCGGACGACGCGGTTAAACGAAGAACAGCAGCAAATGGAGGTTAGATATGAATGCACCCAAGGACGCCGGCTTTCAGGTCCAGTTGAAGGACCAATCGCTATTTCGCCAGCAATGCTACATCGACGGCAGTTGGTGCGATGCCGACTCCAAAGCAACGGTCAAGGTTGTCAATCCTGCCGATGGGGATGTTATCGGCACGATCCCGAAATTGGGGCAGACTGAGACCAGTCGCGCGATAAAGGCGGCGCAGGCAGCATTATCCGAATGGCGCGCAAAACTGCCCAAGGAGCGCGCCAACATTTTGCGCAAGTGGTTCAATCTGATGATGGCCAACCAGGATGATCTGGCCTTGATCATGACCACGGAGCAGGGCAAACCCCTGCCTGAAGCAAAAGGCGAGATCGCCTACGCTGCCTCTTTTATTGAATGGTTCGCGGAAGAGGCGAAACGGATCTACGGTGATGTGATCCCGCAACACCAGGCTGATAAACGGCTTGTCGTCATCAAGCAGCCGATTGGCGTATGCGGTTTGATTACGCCGTGGAATTTCCCGGCCGCCATGATTACGCGCAAGGCCGCACCGGCCTTGGCGGCGGGATGTACAGTGGTAATCAAGCCGGCAACGCAAACACCGTATTCCGCTTTTGCACTGGCAGAGCTGGCCGAGCGTGCCGGGGTGCCGAAGGGCGTAATCAACATTCTGAGCGGTAGCGCAGCTGAGATCGGTGCGGAGCTGACTTCAAATCCGGCGGTGCGCAAAATAAGTTTTACCGGCTCAACCGAGATCGGATCGCAGTTAATGAAGCAAAGCGCTGCCGATATCAAGAAGATCTCGCTCGAACTCGGCGGCAACGCGCCGTTCCTGGTGTTTGACGATGCCGATCTCGACGCCGCTGTTGAGGGTGCGATGGCGTCGAAGTATCGCAACGCGGGCCAGACCTGTGTCTGCGCCAATCGCATCCTGGTTCAGGACAGCGTATATGACGCATTTGCAAAGAAACTGGCCGAAAAGGTGGCGGCACTGACGGTCGGGCGCGGCACCGATGAGGGCGTGATCATCGGCCCGTTGATTGACGAGAAGGCCGTGGCCAAGGTCCAGGAACACGTCGATGACGCCGTTGCCAAGGGAGCGAAAGTCGTCGTGGGCGGCAAGCCGCATAAACTCGGCGGCCTGTTTTTCGAGCCGACCGTTCTGACCAATGTCGACACATCCATGAAAGTCACTCGCGAGGAAACGTTTGGTCCGGTTGCGCCGCTTTTCCGATTCAAGACCGAAGAAGAGGCGATCGCAATGGCCAACGACACTGAGTTCGGACTGGCCGCTTATTTCTATGCGCGCGACCTGGGGCGTGTCTGGCGCGTCGGCGAGGGGATCGAATCGGGCATGATTGGCGTTAATACCGGCATTATCTCCAACGAAGTCGCGCCGTTCGGCGGTGTCAAACAGTCGGGAATCGGCCGCGAAGGATCGAAGTACGGCATCGATGAGTATCTCGAGATCAAGTATCTGTGCATTGGTGGCGTTTGAACAAAGTGACCAGTGACCTGTGACGAGTTGCAGGCGGCCGGTCAGGGATGAGGGGTTAGGCATGAGGCGCACTAAAGCGGTTACGAGTGCCAAGTGACCGGTCAGGCGAGCGGCATTCGGCGTGAAATGTGAGGCGAGGTTGCTGCCACAAACCACGGCCTGTCTGGAATCTTTGTCTCCCTCTGCGTTCTCCGCGTGCTCGGCGGTGAGAGATTGAACGCGACCGAGTCGCCAGTGACGGGTGACGGGTTGCTTGCGGTCGTGTTTTTGCTTGTATTCCGAGAGAAAGGGACAGTTGATGCCATTTAATCAGCCGGCGCCCCAGCTCGGGGATCAGTACCAGCACGACCGGGTACTGCGCAGCTACCTGCGCCGCGCCTTGCCGGAAGCTGTATTGGCAGCGATCGAGCCGGAACTGGCAAACATGGGTCGTCTTGCCAGCGGCGAGCTCTATCAGGCGCAGCTGGCCGACCGGCTCAACGAGCCGCGCCACACGCCATGGGACGCCTGGGGTAACCGGATCGATCTGATCGAAGTCACGCCGCTGTGGCAGCGGGCAGAGCAACTGGCAGCGCAATCCGGCCTGGTCGCTACGGCCTACGAGCGAGTGCACGGGCGCTACTCCCGCATTCACCAGTTTGCTCTGGTTTATTTGTTCACGCCGTCGACAGATGTGTATAGCTGTCCGCTCGCGATGACCGACGGTGCGGCGCGGATCCTTACAACATGCGGCAACCGTTCGTTGGTCGGGCGCGCCTTACCGAGGCTCACCGACCGCAATCCTGACACCTTCTGGACCAGCGGGCAGTGGATGACTGAATCAACCGGTGGTTCCGATGTCGGCATTTCAGAAACCGTTGCCAAAGCCGGGCAAGGGCAAGGTGCCGAGAAAACATGGCATTTGTACGGCCGCAAATGGTTTACCTCTGCGGTGACCTCACAGATGGCGTTGACGCTGGCGCGGCCCGAGGGCAACCCGGCGGGCGGTAAAGGCCTGGCGCTTTTTTACCTCGAAACGCGCGGTGCCGATGGCCGGTTGAACAACATCACGGTGCATCGCTTGAAAGACAAACTCGGCACACGCAAGGTGCCGACCGCCGAGCTTACCCTCGATGGCACGCTTGCCGAGCCGGTTACCGGTCTCGATAACGGTGTGCGCAACATTGCGCCAATGCTCAACATTACCCGTACCTGGAACTCGGTCAGCGCAGTGTCCTATATGCGGCGCGGCCTGGCGCTGGCCTGTGACTATGCTACGCGGCGCGTCGCCTTCGGTGCACCGTTGTCGCAGAAAGCACTGCATATCGAGACGATTGCCGGTCTGCAGGCCGAATTTGAAGCGGGATTTCATCTTGTATTCGCCGTCGTCGAGTTGCTCGGCCGCGAGGAGGCGGGCGAAGTCGACGAGGCGCAGCTGAATCTGTTGCGCCTGCTCACCCCGGTTGCCAAGCTGATGACAGGCAAGCAATCGGTTGCAGTGCTCTCGGAAATCACTGAAACATTCGGCGGCGCGGGATACGTCGAGGACACCGGAATTCCCCAGCTGCTGAGAGATGCTCAGGTGTTTCCGATCTGGGAAGGCACCACCAACGTATTGTCGCTCGACGTGCTGCGAGTCGTGGCATCGGGCAGCGTTCTTGAAGCACTCGAAGTCGAAGCCGAGACGCTCGCATCGGCGGTTCGTGATCCGGAACTGCTCGACTGCGTGCGACAGGCACAGAACGCTTTGACGCATGCCACCAAGTGGCTGTCCGGCACGCAGGGCGACGCGCTTGAGGCGGGCGCGCGGGCCTTTGCCATGACCATCGGACGTGCCACTGCGCTGCTGCTCATGACGCGGCATGCCCAGTGGCTGGTCGATCACGATGGCGACCAACGTGGCGGTTACTCGGCCTTGATCTTCTGTCAGCATGGCGTCGATATGATTGATGAAGAGAAGGATCACAGGCGTGCGCGTGGCCTGATGGCGAATTCCGGGCATTAGAGGCGAGCAATACAGAAATCTGAAAAATTGGCAAAAAACTTGAAATTCTTGCGAGAAAACGTATAGTGCGGCGTTCAAGTTTTGACCGGCAAGTGAGATGGTGTCTCCGTCCGGTCACTGGGTCGTTGAACCCATAGCAGCGAGCAGTACCTTCCATTCGTTGGAGGGATCGCCGGGGGGGTTCAACGGGAATCGATTGGTTTGGGTACGCGTCCTCGACGCAACGCAGAAGTCCCGCGAGGGCTTCGCCTTACGAGGGGGAAAATGAGATGCGTAATCTCAAGCTGAAGCAGGTTCTTCCGGTGGATACGGAGACAGAAACGCTTCAGACGTTTTCACAGGCCAACCATGGCCTTCTTGATGAATCGGGCTCAGTTGGCCCCGATGCTTCCACCACACGAGCGCTTCACAGCGTCAAGGACACGCCCGGCTTACACGTCATGGGCGACCTGTACGACGTGCAGTGCGACGCAGATTTCCTGGTCAATGCTGATCGCCTCAGATCACACAGCCTCAGGCTGGTCGAAGAGGCGGGTTTGACCAGCGTTGGTGATTTCTTTCATCAGTTCGATGGTGGTGGCGTGACCGGCATGGTGGTGCTTGCCGAATCGCACATGTCCATTCACACCTGGCCCGAGAAACAGTACGTCACTGTCGATGTTTATGTCTGCAGCTACACGCAGGACAATCGTCCGCGCGCGCGCGAGCTGTATCAGGCGCTGCTCGACAGCTTCAAACCGTTACGCGAGAGCTCGCACGCGGTAGAGCGTCTTTAAATGCGGCGCGGCGTTCATTACGGCGCGTTGTAGGGGTGGCGCGCCGGGCGGAAGAGGGGAAGGATGATCTCTACCTTCTCGAACATCTAAACGACACATTCGGATTCTGGGTGCGTGCCCGGGGTCGGCTCGCGCACGTCAAATCGCAATTCCAGGACATCGAGGTCCTCGATACGACCGGATTCGGGCGCACTCTGCGCATTGATGACTATTTCATGACGTCGGACAAGGACGAGTTCTTCTATCACGAGAACATGATCCATCCGGCGGCAATGGCGCACCCGGAACCCAAGCGGGCGCTGATAATTGGCGGCGGCGACGGTGGTGCGGCAGAAGAGTATCTGAAGTATCCGACCATGCAGGAAGTGGTGATGGCAGAGATTGATGAAGCCGTCGTTGATTTTTGCAAGCAGCACTTGCCTGACGTGCATCGCGGTGCATTCGACGATTCACGCCTGAAGGTGCTGATTACGGATGGCAAGGCGTATGTCGAGCAGTGTCAGGAACAGTTCGATCTGATGATGCTCGACCTCACCGATCCATTCGGTCCGGCCGAAGCTCTCTACCGGGTCGAATTCCTGCGCGAGTGCCGGCGTATTCTCGGTTCGCAGGGTGTGCTGTCGATGCATCTGGGTTCGCCTATTGCGCGGCCCAACGTGTTTCATCGAGTCGCCAGCTCCCTGCGTCAGGTATTCAAATGCGTGCGACCCTATATGGTGTACGTCCCGTTGTATGGGACGTTGTGGGGTATGGCGACTGCCTCTGACGAATCCGATCCGCTGGCGCTTTCTGCCGAGCAGGTCGACCAGCGCATTGGCGAGCGCGGCATATCGCATCTGCAGTATTACAACGGCGACACGCATCGGGCGCTGTTTGCGCTGCCAAACTATGTGCGTGACATCCTTGCCCGCCCGGACAAACCGATCACCGCAGAGGCACCAATGGACGAGCCGGGCCTTGACCCGGCGAATCAGATTCCGTTGAAGGTCGTGTACCGAGGCAAATAATCAGCCAAGGTGTTACCAAGGCGGTACAGGCTGACACCATCAGTGAACATCAGCTCGCCGGAGACAATCGCTACCCTCAAAGGGCTCTGCTTACCGCGTTCCTGCGAATCGAGCTCGACAGCGAAGTGACCCGGTTCTTCGTAATGTGGCGGAAACACCTCCATCTCCGCACCGGCTGAGCCGGAAGCGATATGCCCTCGAAGCAGCGCACCCGCGATCAGCCAGATTGCGTTTGATTCGCTCTTACTGCA
>JBFKXV010000026.1:0-13309 GCA_041637935.1 Burkholderiales bacterium
GGCCGAGCACGATTCTAATCAGACCGACGCAAGCTCGAATCAAGGCCGCGCAGTAGTTTTTCAACACCCTGCTAGGTAGCAGACGCGTCCGACCCCATATTGCGATGCCCGCGCCGCCATGCAACGAAGTACAGTGCCGCCGAAAGCAACACGGTGACAATCAAGAGCGCATAGAGCCACGTCATGAACCGGCCAAGATCAAACAGACCGCCCGCCTGAGCGATGGCCAATGTCAAGGTAGAAAAAGCGAGCGCGGCATGCGTTTTGCCGACGAGATTCGGCGGCAGCCATCCCTCCTTCAAACTCGGATCAGTGAAACCGATGCCGAGCATAAGCGCATCTCGCGTGATCAGCGGGATTGCCAGCCAGAGTGGTAACAAATCATTCCAGGCGAGCACGAATGCACAGGTCATGATCACCATCTTGTCCGCAACCGGATCGAGCAACGCGCCGGCGATCGACGTCGCATTGAACCGGCGGGCAATAAAGCCATCCAACCCGTCGGACAGACCCACGGCGAGGAACAACCAGAACGCCTGCGTGTAGAGACCGGTCGCTAGCAACACGGCCACCACCGGAACCATCAGCAGACGGCCAAGCGTGATGACGTTGGGAACCCAGGACATAGTGTTCCTCTCCGTAATCGGCAACGATCCCGAGGATGCTTCGCTATCTGCCGCCGATAACGCGAAGGTTACAGATGATCAAGACCTTAGCCTTGCCCGCAGCATGAATCAAGCGTTAGCAGGCTGTTGATTCGGTTCTCAGCGCCAGCGCGCTAGTTTATTTCTCAGCGTCCCCGCGCCAGTTTATTTCTGAGCGTCCCCGCTCAGTGCCATCATCAAGCCGTTGAGGCGTTTGACGAATGACGACGGGTCATCGAGATTGCCACCGTCGGCCAGCGTCGCCTGGTCAAATAGCAGCGAACTCCAGTCGGCAAAGCGCGCGTCATCGGTCTCGCTCTCGAGTCTCTGCACAATCGGATGACGCGCGTTGATTTCGAGGATGGGGGTACTGGATGGAACCGGTTGCCCTGCCGCCTTGAGCATTCGTTCCAGGTTCATGCTCATCGCATTTTCGTCGGCAACCAGACAAGCAGGGGAATCGGTCAAACGTAGCGTTACCCTGACCTCTTTGACCTTCTCTCCAAGCGATTTCTTGATTCGCTCGGTGAGCTCCTTGTGTTCTTTGGCTTCCTTTTCCTGTGCCTGTTTGTCCTCGTCACCGAGCTTGCCCAGGTCAAGCGCGCCTTTCGCCACCGACACCAGTTGCTTGCCGTCGAACTCGGGAAGATTCGACACCACCCACTCGTCAACACGATCGGACAGCAGCAGCACTTCGAGCCCCTTGGCGCGAAAGATCTCCAGGTGCGGGCTCGACTTCGCAGCGGCATGCGTATCTGCCGTGACGTAGTAGATCTTGTCCTGGCCATCCTTCATCCGCGCAACATACTGTTGCAGTGACACGGTCTGATCTTCCGAGTCGTCATGCGTCGAGGAAAAGCGCAGCAACTTGGCGATGCGCTCCTTGTTCGCGAAGTCCTCGCCGATGCCTTCCTTGAGAACGCGGCCGAATTCCTTCCAGACTGTCGCAAACTTCTCAGGCTGCTTTTCCGCAAGTTCTTCAATCAGCCCGAGAACCCGATTGACGCAGCCCTTGCGAATCGTCTCGACATCGCGTGACTCTTGCAGAATCTCGCGCGAGACATTCAGAGGAAGATCGTTCGAGTCGACCACGCCGCGCACGAATCGCAAATAAGCCGGCAGCAATTGCTCGGCATCGTCCATGATAAAAACACGCCGCACGTACAACTTGATGCCGTGCCGGTGCTCCCGGTCCCACAGGTCAAACGGTGCCCGCCCCGGCAAATAGAGCAGCTGCGTGTACTCGCTGCGGCCTTCTACCTTGGAGTGCGTCCAGGCCAGAGGCGGCTCAAAATCGTGGGCGACGTGCTTGTAGAACTCCTGATACTGTTCCTCGGATATCTCGCTCTTGGGTCGCGCCCACAGCGCGGAAGCCTGATTGATCTGCTCGTCTTCATCCTTGACAACCATCTTGCTTTGATCCGCGTCCCATTCTTCCTTTTTCATGAGAATGGGCAGGTTGATGTGGTCGGAGTAGCGGTGCACGATGGAACGAAGACGCATTCCTTCCAGCAGGTCGTCCTCGCCTTCGCGCAAATGCAGTATCACATCGGTTCCGCGATCTTCCTTGATAACCGTTTCAATCGTGTAACTGCCTTCGCCTGACGATTCCCACCGGATGCCGTGCTCGGCTCCGAGGCCGGCGCGCCGGCTGATCAACGTGACCTTGTCGGAGACGATAAACGAAGAGTAAAAGCCTACGCCGAACTGACCAATCAGATGCGCATCTGCCGCCTTGTCGCCGGTTAGCCGGTCGAGAAATTCGCGCGTCCCCGACTTGGCAATAGTGCCGATATTGTCGACCACCTCCTGGCGCGACATGCCAATACCATTGTCAGAGATGGTAATTGTGCGGGCATCACGATCGACCGAAATGCGTATTCGAAGATCGGGGTCTGATTCAAACAAGGCCGGATCAGTCAACGCCTCGAACCGCAGCTTGTCGCAGGCATCCGAACCATTGGAGATGAGCTCTCGCAGGAAAATCTCCTTGTTGCTGTACAAGGAGTGAACCATCAGTTTCAGTAATTGACTGACCTCGGTCTGAAAACCGAGTGTTTCTTTTGTGCTGGTCTCTGCCATGGCCGGTAAGGTACTCCCTCGAGGTTGGTTAGTGCCGGTGAACGTGGTGCAGTTGGGGCTTCGCCGGCCCGATTTCAAGGCCCGTGAGGGAACCTCCCACGGCTGACGGAGTCTGCATTGAAGTGTCGCGCTCAAGCGCGGCCCCGCAGCCGCACTGGCGTCAGTGGTTTACGATCAGGATATCAACACAGGTTGTTTAACGGGAGAACTCGGATGCTTCGTTATTTACTCGCCATCGCGTCAATGTTTTCAGCTGCCGTCGCCGTGGCGGCGCCGCAACTGGAGAAACTGCGCCTGCCACCGGGTTTCAGCATTGAGGTGTTTGCCGATGACGTGCGCGATGCGAGGTCCCTGACGCTGGGAGACAAAGGCACGGTTTTTGTCGGCACCCGGGCGCGAGGGACGGTTTATGCGCTGGTCGATTCCGATGGCGACGGAAAGTCTGACAAGTCGTACACCATCGCCAAAGGGCTGAATTCGCCGAACGGCGTCGCCTTTCGCAACGGCTCGCTCTACGTCGCCGAGATTAGCCGCATCATTCGTTATGACGGCATCGAGGATCGGCTCGATAACCCGCCCGAGCCAGTCACGGTCAGCGATGCGTTCCCGAACGACCGTCATCACGGCTGGAAATTTATTGCTTTCGGCCCGGACGGGAAGCTTTATGTTCCGGTCGGCGCACCTTGTAACATCTGCGCGCCGGATGCCGATCGATACGCCGTCATCATGCGCATCGATGCTGACGGCAGCAATCTGGAAACGTTTGCCCGGGGCATCCGCAACTCGGTTGGCTTTGACTGGCACCCGCAGACCAAGCAGCTGTGGTTCAACGATCACGGGCGTGACTGGATGGGCGATGACATGCCCTCGGACGAACTCAACCGTGCCTCGAAGGCCGGACAACATTTTGGTTATCCCTATTGCCACCAGGGTGACACCCTTGATCCAGAGCTCGGCGGCGGGAAAGATTGTGCGGATTTCACCCCGCCGGCATTGAAGCAGGGCGGTCACGTCGCACCCAATGGTCTGCGCTTCTACACCGGCACCATGTTTCCCGAGGCGTATCGCAACCGTATTTTCATCGCCCAACACGGCTCGTGGAACCGCTCCACGAAAAACGGTTACCGCGTTGTTAGCGTTGAGGTTGCCGACGGCAAGGTCACCAAGTACGAAAGTTTCGTCGAGGGATGGGTGGAAAACGAGGTTTCATGGGGACGGCCAGTTGACCTGTTAGTCATGCCCGATGGAGCATTGCTGGTTTCGGACGACTATCTCGGCGTGGTGTACCGGATCAGCTACCAAGGCTGAGCCCCGGGGCAAGCCCTCGCCCCGTAGCGTAGCCCACGTGCGTGTCGAGTTCAGTTGCGCACGGGCGGACCAGCGTCGCGCGTGCCGCTGGCGGCGTTGTCGTCCTGAAGTACCGTCAGCGAGCGTCCCGCCGCGGCCGACAACAGCCGGCCGTAAGTGTCGTCCTCCGCCAGAGAACTGAGCGAGACGTAATCGGTCTTTCCATTCGACAGCAACGGGATTTCCGGTAGCGCCACCAGTTTGCGCGCTACCGCCAGTTCACGCGCACCGCTGGCGCGGGCCGCCTCCGCGAGTTTGGCTCTGGTGAGCGTCGCGTCAGTGGTAAAAAGCAATGTTGATTCGGCGCCGTGCTTATGCAGCAACGCGATGGCGGCATGGTGGTGGCCGGGCGAAGCAGCGCTGGCAATTTTCTCCATCACATCAAGGGAGACCATCTCACCGGCAATTTTGGTGAAGCGCTTGGTGCGACCGATAACGCTAACCAGGCCATCCGCGTCGACATCGACCACATCACCGGTATCGTACCAGCCGGCCCCGATCGTCGAGCGCGGCAAATCGATAACACCCGGACGGGTGACGCGGTAGTACCCCAGCATCAAGTTGGGCGCCCTGATATGCAGCACGCCGCCGCGATCGATTCCATCGAACTTCTTAAGTTGGTATTCCACACCTGGCAGAAAGCGTCCGACATAACCGATGCGGTAATTGTCCCCGGTGGCCAGGCTAATTACCGGTGCGGCTTCGGTTGTGCCATAGCCCTCATAAATCCGCAGGCCAAATTTGTTTAACCAGGTCAAGGCAACGTCGTTAGCAAGTTTTTCGCCGCCAGCGATGACATAGCGCAGCTTTCGAAAGTCAACCGGCTGCGCGTTCTGCGCGTAATACGACAGAAACGTGCTGGTGCCGTACAACACGGTGCAGTCGTGCCGGTACACAAGCTCGGGTATGGCACGGTACTTGAGCGGTGAAACATAAAGGAACATGGGTGTGCCGGTGGTCAGCGACAGCATTAATCCGTCGGTGAAGCTGTAGGCGTGGTACATCGGCAGGGGATTGAAAATCTTGTCCTGTGGCGAAAAATCAAAAACCGCGCGTATCTGCGCCACGTTCGACATCACCGCTTCGTGCGACAGAACAACGCCCTTGGGTCGATCTTCCGAACCGGACGTAAACAATATAACCGCCGGATCCGACATCGCTCGCTTGGTCATCGCTTGGTATGGAAACCACAGGGCGAACAACATCAACCAGAGCTTGTCGACTAAACTCAACTCACCGCGAATGTCTTCGAGATAAATGACGCGATAGTCGCCCAGCGCGTCAAGTAACGGTTCGAGTTGAGCGCGGGCGATAAATTTCTTTGACGTGATGACGGTGCGAACGCCAGCGGCAACGGCGGCGCTCTTCACGGCGGCCGCGCCCGCCGTGAAATTGAAAATCGCAGGCACCCTACCTGCGGCCGCGAGCCCGAGCACCGCACACACTGACGGAATGACGTTGGGAAGCAACATGCCAACATTTTCGCCAATGGTCGTGTAGCGGCGGATCCAGCGCGCAATCACCAGACTGCCTTTCAAAATTGTTCCGTAGTTCCTTATCTGCTCGTCCTGATCTACGAGCATGTCGCGCCGCCGTCCA
The DNA here is from genome assembly GCA_041637935.1 of Burkholderiales bacterium. Classification (GTDB taxonomy): domain Bacteria; phylum Pseudomonadota; class Gammaproteobacteria; order Burkholderiales; family Eutrophovitaceae; genus SG8-40. The sequence goes on from JBFKXV010000026.1 coordinate 5,673, forward strand.
TACTTAGCGATCGCGTCGAGGAAAGAATCGAAGATAGGCTTGCGCCCGAATGCAGCGAACCGCACCTGCTGCATGATTCTCTCGAGTTGCCGCACCGCCTGCTGGCGGCGGCGACCGCTCATCCGGCCGATATCAATCAGTGTTGGAGGCAGTATTCGCAGTGTGATGCCGCGCGCTGTTCGCCGTGTCCAGAAAGGCACTGCTTTAATTGACTTCGTCGAAATCGCAATCGGAATAATTGACGCGCCGCTGATAGTCGCTGCCAGTGCCGGTGCCGGATAGACCTTCAGGATGTTTTGTCCGTCGTTCACTCTCCCCTCCGGAAAAGTGACCACCGGACGCCCATGGCGCAACAAGCGTGTCAGCCGCTTAAGAATCAGCGGATTGTTCATATCCAGAACGATGTGATCGACCAGGCGCGACAAGATGCGCTCGACCAAACCTTGTGCAGCACCGGGCGGCAGGACGACCAGCGGTCGGCACGGCAAGTACAAGCCCAGCAACAGACCCGCAACACGTGACGGCAAGTTCGCGACGATCAGTAAGCGCCGTTCATGTTCGCACTGTTCGCCATCGCCAACGAAGCGCACGGCGAGCAGCCAGCCAATCGTCCACCTGAGAAAAGACTTCACGGCGAATTCCTAAACGGCGCCTGACGAGGCGTGTGTATCGATTGTCGTCGCCCTGTTCGCAACAAGTCAATGAAAGGCGGGTTGCATGCCCCTGGCCGCGCCGATCGACACCCTCGAGCAACCTGCCGGATTGCTTGCGTAGAAGCCAGCGATAACCGCTGTAACCACGAGCGAACTTATCCGAACTTATTTCCAAATTTCATAAAAACGAAAAATTTCAATTATTTAACTATCCAAATCACAACAAACCTGACATACACTGGTTGCTGGAAACGCCACGGCAAACTTTCGCAGTTGCTCGGCAATTACTTTTCAAAGAGGGATATGAACATGGACATGCAGGTGCCACAGCCGATAGAGAATTTGTCGGCTCCAGCCAATGAACATTTACCGCCGACGCTACGCTCACCGGGAACCGAGCGACCGGTGGAGTTGTACTTCTCCGACCAGTTGTCAGCTTTCATGGACACTGAACTCAATGCCATGTGGCTACGCTGGAACCCCGCACCAAGGCCGAATTTCAATCCACCACTGCTGCATGATCTGAGCCGCTATTGCCACTTTTTGGCGCACAGCGAAGGCCGCATTGAAGCAGATGACAGGCCGCTCGAATTCGATTACGCCGTTCTCGCTTCGCGAGTGAAAGGCGTATTCAATCTCGGCGGTGATCTGAATCTATTCATGCAACTGATCGAGGCGCAGGATTACGCCTCATTGCTCAGTTACGGACGCGCCTGTATCAACGTTCTATATCGTAACTACAACTCGCACGGGTTGCCGATCACAACCATATCGTTGGTACAGGGACAGTGTCTTGGCGGCGGCTTCGAGGCCGCCCTGTCGAGCGATGTGTTGATTGCCGAACGAAGCGCTCAATTCGGTTTCCCGGAAATCGTGTTCAACTTGTTTCCGGGCATGGGAGCGTACTCTTTTCTCGAACGCAAGATCGGCCGCCGTGAAACCGAGACTCTGATAACAAGTGGTAAAACCTACTCCGCCGATGATATGCTCAGCCTTGGGGTTGTGGACATCATCGCAGACGACGGAAAAGGCGAGAGCGAAGTGGCCACTTACATTCAGTCTCGGCGACGCAGTCGAAATGGCCTTGCCGGTTTGGCCGCTGCGAGACGGTGTGTGCACAAACTCGACTACGAGGAGTTGCATCATGTCGTTGAGTCATGGGTCGATACTGCGTTACGCCTGTCGCCGCGCGACCTGAAACTGATGCAACGAATCGTGGCGCGCCAAAACGAGCTTGTCGCAAGAGGTGATCTGCACTAATGAGCTCGTTCCCAATTGACCCGTCGGCACCGCAGCGGCGCACTCGCACCGGACCCCAGGCTGTCGCTGTCGGCCCGCCGGAATACACAATTCAGGAAGCCGCTGCCAAGCTGGGTATCGCCGAGCAGAAACTACGCCGCTGGGACGCGCAGGGCGTGCTGGTCGCGAGGCGCACGGTAGGCGGACACCGCCGCTATGCACGCGAGATAGTCGACGGCCTGGCCGGCAGCGTCAACCTCGCTTTCCAGAAGCAGGATCCGGAAAACGACGAGCTTGCCCGAGCGCGCCAGGATATCAAGGAAAAGCGTCGCATCATTCAGCTGCTGATTGAAAGCGAATCGCGTTACCGGGATCTGGTTGAAACATCGCATGACTTGATCTGGACCACCGATGCCGTTGGCCGCTTTACCTATCTGAATAACGGCACGGTCGATATTTTTGGTTTGGAGCCTACCGCGCTGATTGGCAGATGTTTCTTCGATTTCGAGGCAAGACCTTCACATGTTTCCAACCGGCGTTTTTTGTCGAAATTGCGCAAGGACGGTGAGGTCAAGGATTATCTGACCCATTTGGTCGCCGCTGACGGCACTGACCGCTGGGTGGGAATCAATGCCCGCGTCTGGTATGACAACGGACGCATCATCGGTTTGCGCGGCACGGCACGAAACGTCACCGAACAGCACCGCGCGGCGCTGCACATCGAGCACCTCGCCACGCATGACGCGCTGACCGGCCTGCCCAATCAGGTCAGCTTCAAACGCGAAGTGGAAGAGGCATTGGGCAACGGCGGACATGGTGCTCTGCTGCGCATCGATATAGATCATTTCAAACGCTTCAATGAGGACTACGGGCATCGCACCGGCGACCAGTTACTGATCGCAGTGGCAGGCATTCTGCGCAACCTGGTGAGTGACAAGGACGCCGTTGTCTACCGCGATACCGGCGATCAGTTCGCAGTACATTTGACCGAGGCCACCAGCCAGGATGCCGAATCGTTTGCTGAAGCGACACTACACGCATTGCGCCAGTTCACGCCAAAGTTGGAAAAATCTCCTGCGGTAGTGCGAGTGACGGGCTCAATCGGTATCGCCATGTATCCCGCACAGGGGATCGAGATCGCAACATTGCTCGACAACGTGGAGCATGCAGTGAACGAAGCTCAGGCCAATGGTGGTAATGGCTTCGTCATTTACAAGCTGGCGCCAGCTGAATCGGAGTCACTGGATCGACGCACGTACTGGCAACGAGAAATTCGCAATGCGCTCGATGAAGACAGGCTGGTGCTCTATGCCCAGGATATGATCAGCCTCACACCGTCGGGTGCCGTACACAAAGAACTTCTGGCACGCATCGTCAGGCGCAACGGGGAAATCATTGAGCCGCGTCAGTTTATCGGGGCTGCCGAATCTGTCGGCCTGGCCCGGGAAATCGACCTTCGTGTCATTGACAAGGTCCTGCAGTTCCTTGGCAAGGGCAGTGGGTCCCCGGATAAAGACTGCTACTTTGTCAATTTGTCGCAAAGCAGCGTGCTGGATCCTTCCTGGCATCCGCAATTGAACGCGGCATTATCTGCCGCGTCATTTGATACGAGCCGCCTCGTTTTCGAGATCTCCGAGGCAACGGCAATGTCCAACATCGAAATGACAAAGAAGATTTTTGCCTTGCTGAATGATGCCGGCTGTGGATGCGCGTTGGACAATTTCGGCACTGGATTCAGCTCGATGTACTACCTCAAGCAGTTCGATGTCGACTATCTGAAAGTCGATGGCACTTTGATCCGTGAGCTGGCGAACGACGAAGCAAGCCGCCTGTTCGTTCGCGCCCTGTGTGATGTTACGAGAGGTCTCGGCAAAGAAGTGATTGCTGAGAAAGTCGAGTCACCGAACGTGCTGTCCGAATTGCACGCGCTTGGTATTGAGTACGCGCAGGGCCACTACATTGCGCGACCAAGCCCCTTCATTACCCTGGAAGGCAGCGCCACAACAATCGAAGAAGATCACGCAGCTACTGACGGCGACTCACCAACCGCCGTTCAGGATACGGTCGAACCATAACAGGCCAAGCATCGTTTTCGCGTCACGTATCTTTCCGCTGCGCACCCATTGCAGTGCCTCCGGTAGCGGCAGTCGCAGTGTCTCAAGGAATTCACCTTCATCGAGTGATGCGCCACGATAGGTCAGATCACGCGCAAGGTAGCAGTCGATATGCTCATTGGAGTAGCCGATGCACGGCATCATGGTGCACACGGTAGTCCATTGCCCGGCAACGTAGCCGGTTTCTTCGAGCAATTCGCGCTTGGCCGTTTCCAGTGACGGTTCGTCAGGCTCGAGCTTGCCCGCCGGCAGCTCGTAACAATGCTGTGACACCGCGTAGCGGAATTGCCGCTCCAGCAAAAGTGAGTTGTCTTCAAAGACCGGCAAGATCAGAACTGCGCCCGGGTGGACGATATGCTCGCGTCTGGCAGTCTTTCCATCGGGCAACAACACCTCGTCCTGGTAAACCTTGAGCATCCTGCCGGAATAGACGAGTTCCGAGCTTTTTTTCGTTTCAGTGAAATCGCGACTCATGTTGCAACACGCAGTGACATGTTGACAGCCCGTTCGCAGAGACCGAGAAGGGCGCCTGGCATCATGCCAAGCACGAGCACGGCGATGCCGTTGGCGGACATCAGCACACCGCTATCGACACCGACCTGCATCGCCTGACCCTGCGCCGGATCATCAAAGTACATGAGTTTAACGACCCGCAAGTAGTAAAACGCACCGACCAGCGAGAACAGCACAGCCAGCACGGCCAACCAGACATAGCCGATCGACACCACCGCCTGGAGTACCGAAAGCTTTGCCCAGAACCCCACCGTCGGCGGCACTCCAGCCATTGAAAACATCATTATCAGCATGACGAACGCATACCATGGGTGGCGCTGATTGAGCCCCTTGAGGTCCTCGAGCTCTTCTGCCTCGTAGCCCTTGCGCGACATCAGCAAAATCATGCCGAACGCACCAAGTCCCATGATCACGTATACCGAAACATAGAACATCGCGGCACTGTAACCTTCCGCAGTTCCGGACAGCACACCAAGCAGAAGAAATCCCATATGGGATATCGTTGAATACGCCAGCATGCGTTTCAGATTGCTCTGGGCAATCGCTACGACATTACCAAGAATCAGCGATGCGACCGACAGCAGCACCAGCATTTGGCGCCACTCGATGACCAGTTCTTCCGCACCGAGGGCTTCGACCAACAGGCGCACGATAAAGGCAAATGCCGCCAGTTTCGGCGCTGTGCCGATCATCAGAGTCACAGCAGTCGGTGCGCCGTGGTAAACGTCCGGCACCCACATGTGAAATGGCACCGCGCCGAGCTTGAAGCCGATTCCGGCAACGATGAAGACCAGGCCGAACTTCAGGATGGTCGAGTTCGATTCGCCGGATTGAATGGCGGCAATCACGTCGTCAATCGCCAGCGATGCAGTCGCACCATAAACCATTGACATGCCATACAACAGCATGCCGGATGCTAATGCGCCGAGAACGAAATACTTCATCGCGGCTTCAGTGCTTCGAGCCGAGTCGCGCGCCAGCGCCACCATGGCATACAGACTCAAACTCAGCAGCTCGAGTCCAAGATAAAGGGTCAGAAAATGATTGGCCGAGATCATCACCAACATGCCAAGCGTCGCAAACAGCGCGAGCACGAAGTACTCACCCCGGTACATTCCCCGCGGCTCGAGATAGGAACGCGAATAGACCAGTCCGACTGCGACAGTCAGGCACACGCCAGCCTTGAGCACGCTGCTGAATGCATCAGCGACAAACAGGCCGCTGAACGCATAGACCGGTGCTGAATCAACTCCATTTGCGGTTATCACCGCGGTTACAACGAGGGCAACCTGAGTAAACCCGTAGGTCAAATACCTCCGTTGATCGGAAACGAACAGATCAACGACAAGAATCACACAAACCGCAGCAAGCAGAAAGATCTCCGCTGATGCGGGAGCCAGATCCATTAATGAAAATTCCATCTTCTTTCCAGACTAAAGTCTATGTGTAGCGGTTTGCTCGGTGCACCCTCGCACCCGGGCGCTCAGCACCTGCGGCGCTCACGAATTTGAACGCTCATAATTTCGAAACGGCGACGTGCTCGAGCAAGCCAGTCACAGACATATGCAGCACGTCGGTCAAGGGCTTGGGATAAATTCCGATCCACAGAACAGCAATTGCCAACACACCGAGAACAAGAAACTCACGTCGATCGATATCCGAAAGTGCCGCCACTTTGTCATTCGCCACGTCGCCGAATACAACCCGCTTGTACATCCACAACGTATAGGCGGCGCCGAAAATCAGCGTCGTCGCCGCAGCAAACGTGTACCAGAAGTTGACACTCATGGTACCCAGGATGACCAGGAACTCACCGACGAAGCCACTGGTGCCGGGCAATCCGGAATTGGCCATCGCAAACAGCATGAAGAACGCGGCGAACACGGGCATGCGGTTCACCACGCCGCCATAGTCGGCGATCCGTCTGGAATGCAGGCGGTCATACAACACACCGACACACAGGAACAGCGCGCCCGAGATGAAGCCGTGAGACACCATCTGAATCACTGCACCCTGTAAGCCGTGCGGGTTGAAAATGAATATTCCGAGCGTGACGAAACCCATGTGTGCGATCGATGAGTATGCAATGAGCTTCTTCATGTCAGACTGCACCAGCGCAACTAGCCCGATATAGACAACTGCTATCAGCGACAGCGCAATGACCAACGGCGCCAGATACTGACTCGCGTCAGGTACGATCGGCAGCGACAGACGGATAAACCCATAGGCGCCGAGCTTCAGCATGATTGCCGCCAATACCACTGAACCGCCGGTGGGTGCCTCGACATGCGCGTCCGGCAGCCACGTATGCACCGGCCACATCGGCACTTTCACGGCGAACGCGGCAAATAGTGCAACGAAAATCAGAATCTGCGCACTGAGCGGGATCGGCAATACATAGTAGTCAAGCAGGGAGAAACTGCCACCCGAGGCGTTATACAGGTAGATCAGCGCAACCAACGTCAGCAGAGACCCAAGCAACGTGTACAGGAAGAACTTCAGCGCCGCGTAAACACGGTTGGAGCCACCCCAAACGCCAATGATCACGAACATCGGGATCAACGTTGCTTCGAAGAAGACATAAAACAACGCCGCGTCGAGCGCACTGAACACACCGTTCATCATGCCTGACAGAAACAGGAACGCCGCCATGTATTGCGATACCCGGCTTTGTATGACTTTCCAGCCGGCAATGACCACCAGTACCGTGGTGAGACAGTTGAGCAGAATCAACAGCAATGAGATGCCGTCGATTCCAAGGTGGTAGTTGATGTTGAAGGTCTCGATCCAGGGGTGAAATTCCTGGAACTGCATGGCACCCAGATTGCGGTCGAATCCGTCCCACAAAGGCAACGCGACCAGCAAGCCGGCAACGGCGCCGATCAGCGCCATCCAGCGGGTCAGCGCGGCATTGCGGTCGGAGCCAGCAATCAACACGATGACACCGGCGATTATCGGCAGCCAGACCACCGTGGACAACGGAGCAAATGGAAGCATGCCTATTCCGTCGCTCCGTTCATATCTGCAGGAACCACAGCGTCATCAGGACGAATACGCCGATGATCATCATGAAAGCATAGTGATAGACGAATCCCGACTGGATTTTGCGCGCCACCCC
>JBFKXV010000027.1:0-13191 GCA_041637935.1 Burkholderiales bacterium
CGAATCCGTCGCGGGCGGCGAGGGTGGTGTTGATCTTGCCGAGGGGAGCAAAGACGGTGAGCTTGCGGCCGCCGTTCTCGATGGTGCTGTCGGGTTTGATCGACCGCATGCCATCGATGGTGTAATTGTCAATGTACTTTTCGCCGGTGATCAGCCAGTTGGCGGACACGTACGCGGTGTCGATATCCCGGTCATACCCCCCCTGGCCGGAGAAATTTGCACGCAACCATTCGCCCTGCACCTTGACCGAACCAAATGCGACCACGCCTTCGACATTGGTGCGCTCGCGGTCCATTTCGGTGCCGCCAGGCCCAACGCCCTGGAAGAACGTCAGTCCCCTCGCCTCGGTTCTCTGGTTGCCGGGATTGCCGGCCGCAATCGTGCCGCCGGCATAGCCGCCGCCAACATGAAGAACCCCGTCACTCCAATTGGCAATCGGCGCAAGATTCACCGCCAAGCGACCTATGATGTCCTTGTCGTCGGCAACCGGGTCGACTTCGTTAGAGTTCTTGCCCTCACCATTAGCGACACCTAGCGAGTAGGAAACGACATTCTTCCTTGGCTCACCGTAGAACATCACGCCGACGTCCTTGCCTGGCACCCAGGAATCCACGAACGAGCGCTCCACGAAGTCGGTAAAGCGCGAGCTGGTAAGCTGATCGAAACTGAACTGGTACTTGAACGCGCCCATGCGCAGCTGCGCGGCGTCGCTCCACTTGTAATCGAGGTAGGCGTACTCGAGATCACCGCCGTCGAGGTTGGAGGTCACCTCGAAACTCCAGTTCTCATAAATCTTGCCCTTGACCCCGAGAAAGGCGCGCCGAATGTCGAAGGTGTCTGCCGGCGTCTGATTATCGTATGAGCGATAATCTAGTTGCACCCGCCCTGCCAACTGGATTTCATGCTGGCCGTCATTGCTCTTCCACTTGAAGCCATCCTTGAAGCTCGATGACATCCTGGCGCCGTCCGCCTGTCTTAACTCGTTACATTCTGCCTCGCTGAGAACGCCTTTTTCGCACAGCTTGTCGGTGAGCGAATCGGCCAGCGCTGGCATGGCAGCGCCGCTGAGCATGGCGCAAATCAAAGCCGCGAGAACCAGCCTCTTTGCTCCCGCTCCAATCATGGGTCGCATTTCAGTCTCCTGATCTAGTGAAGCACTACACTAAAAACAATATCGAATGTTGATTCCGGCCTGCGGAGCGGGCCCACAAAGGTAGGGCGCAGCCCCGCGCATGCGGCAGACGAGCACATTGTCGCGACCGAATATGACAGTTTGATTAAACGTCGCGAGCGGTGCCGATGCGTTGCATCACCGCAACAGCAGGATCAGCAGTGTGGTTGTCGCCGCAGCCAATGCAATGCTGACGACAGTGAGCACTGCATTAATCCGGCGATATTTCTTGTTGTGTGCCTGCAGCGCGGTCAGGTCATCTTGAGAGTGACTGCGCGACAGGTAGGAATGCAACAGGCGCGGCAGCTGTGGCAGTACCGATGCCCAGTACGGCGCTTCCTGGCGCAGGTTGGCAATCAGCGCCTGCAGCCCGACCTGTTCGGACATCCAGCGCTCGAGATACGGTTTTGCCGTTTGCCACAAATCCAGATCCGGATCGAGTTGGCGTCCCAACCCTTCGATGTTGAGCAGTGTCTTCTGCAACAATACCAGTTGCGGCTGGATTTCCACATTGAACTGGCGCGATGTCTGAAACAGGCGCAACAGCAGCTTTCCGAACGAGATGTCTTTCAGTGGCCTGTCGAATATCGGCTCGCACACGGCGCGGATAGCTGATTCGAACTCGTCAACGCGTGTGTTCGCCGGAACCCAACCGGCATCAATATGCGCCTGCGCCACACGCCGGTAATCGCGACGGAAGAAGGCAAGGAAGTTCTGCGCCAGGTAATTCTTGTCGACATCACCAAGCGTGCCCATGATGCCGAAGTCGAGCGCCACATAACGCCCATCGGGGGCAACCAGGATATTGCCGGGGTGCATGTCGGCATGAAAAAAGCCGTCGCGAAATACCTGTGTAAAGAATATTTCAACACCGGCAGTGGCGAGGCGCTTGATATCAATGCCTTGGCTGCGAAGCTGCTCGACCTGACTGATCGGCGTGCCTGACATGCGCTGCATGACCATCACCTCAGTCGCGCAATATTCCCAATACACCTCGGGTACAGCCAATAGAGGCGAGTCAGGAAAGTTGCGGCGTAACTGGCTGGCGTTGGCCGCCTCGCGCATCAGATCGAGTTCCTCGTTCAGGTGTTTGCGGAACTCACCTACTACGTCACGCGGTTTGAGCCGCTTGCCGTCGGATGAGAGCCGCTCGACCATTGCCGCACCGGTCATCAACAAACCGACATCATGATCGATCGTCTTTTCGATTCCGGGCCGCAGTACCTTGACCGCAACCTCTCTTCCGTCTTGCAGCGTCGCAAAATGGACCTGGGCGACAGAAGCACTGGCAACGGCGATCGGATCGAATTCGCTGAACACTTCACTATCGCGATCGGCGTAGACGCGCTGCAGGATTTGCTCGACCTGGGCGGATGGGAACGGTGGTACGCGATCCTGCAAGCGCGCCAGTTCATCGGCAATGTCCGGTGGAATCAAATCGCGCCGGGTTGACAGCACCTGGCCGAACTTGACAAAGATCGGGCCGAGATTCTCCAGCGCCAGTCGCAATCGCTCGCCGCGCGGTCGCTTCAGCGGACGCCAGAAAAGCAAAACACGTATCGGCCAACGCACGAAACGCAGGCCACTATGCTCGAGCACGAATTCATCTAGCCCGAAGCGCAGCGATACGAACAGTATGGTCAGGAAACGCAGCAGCTGCATAAGCGAATCGCGATCAGCGTGGCGACGATTCGGCTATGCGTTGCGCGAGCTGGTCGATGCGTTTGTCGAGACGCTCGACCGCGTCCCGCAGCTCGTCCACCTCCTCTGTAAATTCCTCGGCGCACAGCTTGGTTGCAAGCAGCTGGCGCTCCTCGGCGAGATACTCGCCGATGCCTTGCGCCAGCGACAGTGCCGCTTGCCCAGGCCAGGCGGAAAGTTGACGCGCGCCGCGCGCAATCCGGTAGGCCGCTACATCGCCGACAACCAGGCTTAGATCGTCCTCATAATCCCATTGCAGGTTTGCCACTACGTAAGATATGGCCGCCGCCAGTTCCATATCGCCGTCGACCCGCGCCTCGCGCCAGGCTGCGTCCCGGTCGACCGGCAACCTGGCGAGCGAATTTGGTGACAGCGTGACCGTCAGATCGGCAGGTGCCGCAGACTCCGCGGCCTCAACGTTCCCGTCCGCCGCGATTCGCAACAATACGGTTGCCAGTGGCAGCTCGACCTGCAGCTGCTTGCCGGCATGTTCGGCAAGGCGTTTGCGGGCCCATTGCGCCTGACGCAACAAGTGTTGCGCACCAGCGAGCACGATACCGTTCAGCATGGCCACACCATTTAGCATAACCGCGCTGTCACGTCTTGAATCCACGGTGCAACGCCACGGCACCAGCACTGAGGTTGAAGTAGTCGACCCGCTCGAAACCGGCTTCACGCAGCATGGCAGCCAGCTCGGCTTGTGATGGATGCATGCGAATCGATTCCGCCAAATATCGGTAACTGTCGGCATCGTTGGCAATCAATTTACCGAGACGCGGCAAAACCCCGAATGAATATGCGTCATACAAGGGCTTCAGCGGTTTCCAGATCTGCGAGAACTCGAGCACCAGCAAACGCCCTCCCGGGCGCAAGACGCGCAACATTTCCTTCAGTGCGGCGTCCTTGTGCGTCATATTTCGCAGGCCGAATGCGACGCTTACACAGTCGAAGTAGTCCGACGCATAAGGCAGTTTCTCGGCATCGCATCGAACGACGGGTAAAGCATGCCCTGCATCAATCAGGCGATCGCGGCCCCGCGCCAGCATGTCGGCATTCACATCGGTAAGCCACACCTGGCCATTTTGTCCGGCACGCTTTGCCAGTAAGCGAGCCACATCACCAGTGCCACCGGCAACGTCAAGTACCCGCGCACCTTGTGTCACGCCAGACAACTGCACCGCGAAACGCTTCCACAAACGATGCAGGCCGGCGGACATCAAATCATTCATCAGATCGTAACGATCCGCTACCGAACTGAAGACGTCGCCAACCTTCGCCGCCTTGCGTTCTTCGTCGACGTCTTCAAATCCGAAGTGGGTCGTCTTGGTCATCGGCCGAAATTCGCAATTTCAGGCGTCACGGCTGGCACCGGCCTTGTCGAGACGCTCTATGTAGTCCTGCCACAGCGCATCGTGGTCGACACCGAGCGTGTACAGATAGTCCCACGAGTACAGACCCGTATCGTGTCCGTCACTGAATACCAGTTTCACGGCATAGTTTCCGACTGGCTCGACCGCCACAATATTGACGTCCTTCTTGCCGGTCTGCAGCACTTCCTGTCCGGCGCCGTGGCCACGGACCTCGGCGGACGGCGACATCACCCGCAGGAACTCGCAAGACAACCTGAACCGTTTGCCGTCCTCGAATGCGATTTCCAGTACACGTGACTGCTGATGGAGGATGATGTCAGTCGGGCGCCGAATCCCGGTTTGCGCGTCGGTCACTTCAGGTCCTGGTCGAATGATGGTATCCAGACCGAGATCATACCGGTCTGGATACCACCGTATGTGCGGAGCGAAAGCCAGATCGCCGGTGTCGGTCGATTGTCACGGAATTGAAACATTTCCTTCATACTATACCCGTTGGTTAAAAGTGAATCTGACCGTTAAAGATGTCCGCAACCATACTGGTTGTTGAAGACGAGCCCGCCATACAGGAGTTGATTGCCTACAACCTGCGGCAGGCGGGCCATCAACCCTTGTGCGCCGAGAGTGCCGAACAAGCGTTGCGGCTGATATCAGACGCGCTGCCCGATCTGGTTTTGCTCGACTGGATGCTGCCCGGATCCAGCGGCATTGAGGTCGCGCGGCGCTTGCGGAGCAACAAACGCACCCGCGCTATTCCAATAATAATGTTGACGGCGCGCTCGGAGGAACAAGACAAACTGCTCGGCCTCGACAGTGGCGCTGATGATTACATTACCAAACCGTTCTCGCCGCGCGAGCTCATCGCCCGCATCAAAGCCGTGCTCAGACGCCGCGCACCGCAGATGACCGACGATGTGGTCGAGATCAGCGGGCTGCGCCTCGATCCGGTTGGTCACCGCGTTACCGCAAATGGCGAAGACATCAGTCTCGGCCCGACCGAGTTCAGGCTGCTGCATTTCCTGCTTACACATCCGGAACGTGTGCATTCACGCGCCCAGCTGCTCGATAACGTATGGGGCGACCACGTGTTTGTCGAGGAACGCACCGTCGACGTACATATTCGCCGTCTGCGAAAAGCACTCGAGCCCGAATGCGTGGACCGGCTGATTCAGACCGTGCGCGGCACCGGCTACCGTCTTTCTGCCTCCTGAGGCGCGCACCGCTGTGGCGCATTTTGCCGATCGCTCCTGATTACGGCGCTTGGTTGCCGGCAGATCGCTTTTTTTTGGGATAATGCCGGCTTCGACATGCAGAGGACATCAATTTGAGCCGTCTGTGGGGCAGACCGCTTTCGACCGTGATCCTTCTCTGCGCTGCTGCGCTGATTGCCTGGCCAATGTTCGGGCACACTGCGGCGCTGTTCATGCTGGTAGTGGCACTGCTTATCGCTCTGCTGCATCACATTTACAATCTGTCGTTGCTGCACGCGTGGCTTCGCGAGCCCGGCAGCGGCGACGTCCCTCAAGGCAGTGGTTCCTGGGAGTACATCTTTGCCTATCTGGTGCGGTTGCTGAAACGCCAGCGCGCCAGCGAATTCAGTCTTACCAAGGCGCTCGCGCGTTTTGAGCGAGCCGGCGAAGCGCTACCCGAAGCGGTGGTACTGCTTGACGAAAACGATCAAATCGTTTGGTGCAATCCCCGTGCCGAGACTTATTTCGGTCTGCGGCTGAAACGCGATCGCGGCGCACACATAACCTATATTCTGCGTCAACCGAAGTTTTCGACGTATCTGCGGTCGGGCGAGATTTCCGAGCCGCTTTCACTTCACCTGGTGGGCGACACAGCAGAGCGCGTCGTATCGATTCAAATGGTGCCGTACGGAAATTCGCAGAAACTGCTGCTCGGTCGCGACGTCACGCATTGGGAGCGGCTCGAGACGACGCGCCGCGATTTCATCGCCAATGTTTCGCATGAATTGCGCACGCCATTGACTGTGGTGCAGGGGTTTCTCGAGACACTCGAAGATTCAGATGGTAGCGACCCGCAGATCGTCGCGCGTGGCATCACGCTGATGTCAGAACAGACGCAGCGAATGACGCGACTGGTCAATGACCTGCTGACCTTGTCTCGGCTGGAAAGCGCGAGCGGCACAGCAAATGACGAAAAAGTAAATATTCCCGGTTTGGTCCAGTCGCTGCACCACGAAGCGCAAGCGTTGTCCGCCGGGCACCATACGATAAGCGCCGAAATCAGTACCGACGACTGGCTGCTCGGGAGCATGGACGAATTGCAGAGCGCGTTCGGCAACTTGGTCAGTAACGCGGTGCGCTACACACCGCCCGGCGGCAAAATCGAACTGCGTTGGGAACGCAAGAACGGCAACCCGGTATTCGCGGTCAAGGATAATGGCATTGGCATAGAGCCGCGGCACGTTGCCAGACTAACCGAACGGTTCTACCGGGTAGACAAGAGCCGGTCGCGCGAAACGGGCGGCACCGGGCTGGGCCTGGCCATCGTCAAGCACGTTACCAATCGTCATCAGGGACGGCTGGAAATAGACAGCTGGCCTGGCAAGGGCAGCACGTTCAGCATTACTTTCCCCGGCACGCGAATTTTCAATGGGCGCAAGTCGGAACCGGTGCCAGTCGAGACGGCAAGCTCACAGAACAACTGAATCGGCGAGTTCGGCAAAGACCGCAGTATCTCAGGCCGACCGGCCAAGCTGATTCACCAGGTCCCGGTGGAAGCGAGTCCAGTAACCATCGGGCAATGCTTGCGGCGTCCCCGCCGTCTCGCTGCCCCACACCGGATTGGGGTAATGCGGGTCCAGCCGAAAGCGCGGAATCACATGCCAGTGCACGTGTGCCACCATATTGCCGAAACAGGCGAGATTGATTTTCTCCGGCTCGAGAAGACGGCGTTGCGCTTGCTCGGCGGCAAACACGATGCGCATCAGTTCGGCCCACTCAGACTCGCTCAAATCGGTCATCTCACGGGCATGCCGCTGCAGAATCACGCGGCAAAAAGCCGGATGATCCTCGTCGTTGACATTGACTACGCGTGCCAGCGTATTCGACCAGACGATTTCGCCGCCTGCTTCGCGGCAGAATACACACGGGTTATTTGAATCGTTCACCATCTACCCTGCGGTAACAGCGCTACAACAATACTCTCTCGATGCCACCGCGGTTAGCCCGCGCGACGTACTGCGCCATCCAATCGGCTCCGAGCAAGTGCCTGGCCATTTCGACGACGATATAGTCCGCCTCGACACCGGTATCGTCACGATAGCGCGACAGGCCCTGCAGGCACGACGGGCAGGAAGTGAGGATCTTGATGTCGCCGTCACCCTGCCGGGCGCGAATCTGCGCCACACCTTCGCGCATCTCCTCCTGCTTGCGAAAACGAACCTGAGTCGATACATCCGGCCGCGAAATCGCCAACGTCCCGGATTCGCCGCAACAGCGGTCATTGACATCGACTTGTGTCCCCATCAGTTCACTTACAACCTTGGCGGGTTGATAGGTTTTCATCGGTGTGTGACACGGATCATGATACATGTAGCGCACACCGCTTACGCCCTCGAGCTGCAAGCCTTTCTCGAGCAGATATTCGTGGATATCGAGCAGCCGACAGCCGGGGAAGATCTTGTCGAATTCGTAATGCTGTAACTGATCCATGCAAGTGCCGCATGAGACGATGACCGTCTTGATGTCGAGGTAGTTGAGCGTGTTGGCGACACGGTGAAACAGCACCCGGTTGTCAGTGATGATCTTCTGGCCACGGTCCTCCTGGCCTGCTGCGGTCTGTGGATAGCCACAGCAAAGGTACCCCGGAGGCAATACCGTAATCGCTCCAGTCTCGTAGAGCATCGCCTGGGTCGCCAGACCGACCTGACTGAACAGCCGTTCGCTGCCGCAACCGGGGAAATAGAACACCGCATCGGCATCGTCGTCGATCTTGTCCGGATTGCGGATCACCGGCACCATGCGCGCATCCTCCACATCGAGCAGCGCGCGCGCAGTCTTCTTCGGCAGCCCGCCCGGCATCGGCTTGTTGATGAAGTGAATGACCTGCGCCTTGATCGCTGCCTTGCCGACCGTCGCCGGCGGTCGTGATGTCTGTGTTTTCAGCAATCCGGCCAACTTTGCTGTCCGATACGCCAATTGCTGCAGCTTGTAACCGAAACCAATCATCAGCGAGCGGGCCAGTTTGATCGTTGCCGGATCGGTTGCATTGAGCAGCAACATGGCGGCGGCGGTGCCCGGGTTGAATCTGTTTTTGCCTTGCTTGCGCAAGAAATTGCGCATGGCGATCGATACATCACCAAAATCGATATCCACCGGGCAGGGATTGAGACACTTGTGGCATACCGTACAGTGCTCGGCAACGTCGGCAAATTCATCAAAGTGCCTGAGCGACACACCGCGACGGGTTTGTTCCTCGTACAAAAAAGCCTCGATCAGCAACGACGTCGCCAGAATCTTGTTACGCGGGCTGTAGAGTAGATTGGCGCGCGGTACATGCGTCGAACACACCGGCTTGCACTTGCCACAACGCAGGCAGTCCTTGATCGAATCCGAGATTTGCCCGATTTCGCTCTGTTCAAGAATGAGGCTTTCGAGTTCGAGCAGGCTAAAACTGGGGGTATAAGCGCGATCGAGGTTGGCACCGGGTAACAGCTTGCCCTTGTTGAACCGCCCTTCCGGGTCGATACGCTGTTTGTACGTTTCGAAACCTCGCAAATCGGCGCGCTCGAGGTAATCGAGCTTGGTTATACCAATGCCATGTTCACCGGAAATGACGCCGTCGAGCGCGCGTGCCAGCCGCATCACCCGCGACACCACTGCATTGGCTTCCTGCAGCATCGCGTAATCATCCGAATTGACCGGGATATTGGTGTGCACATTGCCATCGCCGGCATGCATGTGCAGAGCAACGAACACGCGGCTTTTGAGGACGCGCTGATGTGCGGAATCAATTTCGGAGCGAATCGTGTCGAAGGCGCGGCCGTCGAACAGTTGCATGATCGGCTCACGCACTTCAGCTTTCCAGGAAACGCGCAAGCTGTAATCCTGCAGCGAATGAAACACGGTCTTGACTTCGTGATCGTTCGCGGTTTGTTCCTTACCAAGTTGATCTGAGCGGCTTTGATCTGAACTGCGCTGATCAACCCCTGCGCCAACGCCGATAGACGAATTGCGTCCGGATTCACCCAGCCAGCCAGCGTAGTCCGACAATTTCGCATCCAGATTGCCGGCCAGCCAGCGCCAGCGCGCCCGGGCCTCACCAATGACATCGAGCGCCGCGCCACAGCGATCGTCCAGCAGCTCTTGTCCGATGCTGGCGCGGTCTTCCTGACTCATTTGCGGCTCACTGCCAAGCAGTGCTTCAACCGCGTCGAGCACCGCCAGCTTGTTCTTCAACGACAGTTCAATATTGATTCTCTCGATGCCGTCAGAGTATTCACCGAGCCGCTCCAACGGAATCACCACATCTTCGTTGATCTTGAAGGCATTGGTGTGCCGTGCAATTGCCGCCGTGCGCGCCCGGTCGAGCCAGAACTGGCGTCGCGCCTGCGCACTGACTGCAATGAAACCTTCGCCGTGGCGCGCGTTGGCGATGCGCACTACCTGCGAGGCGGCGGCGCCGACCGCATCGTCGCTTTCGCCGACGATATCCGCCAACAGCAGCATTTTTGGCCGCCCGCTGCGGCGTGCCTTAGCGGCATATCCGACCGCGCGCAGATAACGTTCATCGAGGTGTTCAAGACCGGCGAGCGTAGCGCCCTTATGATTCTCGAGGTAAGCCTTGATTTCCACAATTGACGGAACCGCTTCACCGACCGTGCCATAGAACTCCAGGCAAACCGTGCGTGCGCACGCCGGCATGCGGTGCAGGATAAAACGCGCCGAGGTGATCAGGCCGTCACAGCCCTCTTTCTGAACACCTGGCAGTCCACCGAGGAATTTATCGGTGACGTCCTTTCCAAGGCCTTCCTTGCGAAAGCGCCGGCCGGGTATTTCCAGAACTTCCGGCTTCGACAGTGGTTGCTTGCCGTCTGACGCAAAACGGCTGAGCTGGAATCGTACAACGTCGGCGTTGTGAATCTTTTCCAGATTGTGTCCGACACGCTCGACCACCAGCCAGTTGCCGTCCGGCGTTACCATTTTCCACGAGGCGAGGTTATCCACCGCCGTACCCCACAGAACCGCTTTTTTGCCACCGGCATTCATGGCGACATTGCCGCCAATACACGATGCGTCAGCCGAAGTCGGATCAACCGCGAACACCAACCCGGCAGCCTCGGCGGCCTCCATGACGCGCCGCGTCACGACACCCGCGCCACAATCAATGGTCGCGACCTCGTGATCCAGCCCTGGCAGGCGCACCTGCTCAACCGGACCAAGCCGGTCGAGTTTCTCGGTATTGATCACCGCCGAAAATCGCGTCAATGGCACCGCACCACCGGTATAGCCAGTGCCACCGCCGCGTGGAATGATGGTCAAACCGAGGTCGATGCACGCGCGGACAAGACCCGCCACCTCCGCTTCGGTATCCGGATAAAGCACCACGAACGGATATTCAACCCGCCAGTCCGTCGCATCAGTCACATGCGATACGCGCGCCAAACCGTCAAAGGCGACGTTGTCACGCCGGGTAACCTTGCCAAAGCGCCGTTTCGCGCTTCGTCGCAGCGTGACCATCGTGTCGAATCCCTGGTCGAACGCATCGACAGCGCCCGAAGCAGCGTTGATCAGCTGCAAAACCCGCTGGTCTTCATTGGTCCGTCTTGCTTCGATTTCGTGAATCCGATGGCGTAATGCTTCAACGAGCAGGCGGCGGCGATTCGGATTCGCAATCAGGTCGTCCTGAAGATACGGATTGCGCTCTACCACCCAGATGTCGCCGAGCACCTCGTAGAGCATGCGGGCTGACCGGCCGGTCACCCGCTCGGCGCGCAGGCTGTTCAACTGTTCCCAGGCTGGCTCGCCGAGGAGCCGAATGACGATCTCCCGGTCCGAAAACGAGGTGTAGTTGTAGGGGATCTCGCGCAATCGCACGTGTGTGGGAGCGAAACTGGGGACCGGTTCCATCAGAAGCAGATCATCGAAGACAGCGAAACAGGGATGCCAAGTCTATCGCACTGCAGCATTCGATACGGCAATTTGGCGCGAATCATAGAATCATATCGGTGCAAGAGGTATTGGCGTAACTCACACCGGCAGCAACTGCGCGAGAACCCAATAGCGCGCGCCTTTGCCGGCGGCGATAAACACCGTGGCGTAAAGCCCGTGCACGCGCAGCCACCCTGCAGCCAGGCACAATGCGTCGCCGATCAACGGCATCCAGGACAACAACAGCACCGGCGCGCCCCAGCGGCGTAGCCAACCGATCATTCGCGCGTCGGTGTTGCGCTCAGGCACCAGGCGTCCGATGAGATAGGTCGACAGGCCACCCAGCGTATTACCGAGGGTGGCGACCAGCAGCGCGGCGCCAACGCCGACGCTGTCAGACATCAGCAGCGCGCTGAACACCACTTCCGATCCGCCCGGCAGCAGCGTCGCTGCAAGGAAACTGCTCACGAACAGGGCACCGAGCCCGACCGGTTCAGTCACACAAGTTTTGTTCGGCGCCGACGGAGCAGAGTTTTGTCTCTAAGGCCGTTCGACGTATTTCAGGATATCGACCACCTGGTCGGTGCTGCGTGCCCAGGCAAGCGCCATTGCGTCAACTTCCTTCAGGGGGTGCACGATGTCATCCGCGTGCAGCGTAATGTAAGGCTTGGACAGGGCAGCGCAGAAACCCGCATCAAATGCTGCGTTCCATTGCTTGTATTTATCGCCGAAGCGCACCACCACCAGATCAGCCTCCTGGATAAGCGTCTTGGTGCGTATCGCATTGACCTTCGACGACTTGTGATCACGCCAGAATTGATCCGACTCCGATCCGAGATGGTCGCCTGCTGCATCACTCGCCGCATGATCAGTCACCGGCGAAGTAAACCTGATGTCCAAACCATTGGCAGCCGCACCCTCCCGGATTTCGTCTCGCCACGTTGTGTGAATCTCACCCGACAGGTAAACCGTCAATGCCATCGAACCAACCCTCTCCAATTGTCAGCATGCGAAACATGCGGTCAATGTTGCGATTCAGCTGCGCAAGAAATCCCTGCAAACGACTATCGCCAGGACGCGCTGCGCTCGCAGCGCGACCAGCGGCCAATAACAGGTAGCCCTCGGCAGTCAGGCAGAAGAACTCACATGCGTGCAAGCCCTTCCGAACTGGCGCGCCCGGCGGGAGTCGAACCCACGACCTTCGGCTTCGGAGACCGACACTCTATCCATCTGAGCTACAGGCGCGAGGACGCATAGCATAGCTATAAACGCTTGTTTGGTCTACGTTTACCTTTTGGGGGCCGTGGTTTTACCTTATAATCTGGCGCCTTCCGGGCGTTGCGCCGGCGCCCGCACATCCCCCTTGTCTTTGCGTTTGAGGATCGATACATGGCAGAAGCACACATCGAAGACCGCAGCTCTGCGATCAAAACCCCGCAACAACTCATCGTCGTCGTGCTACTTGCGTTTGCTGTTCCGCTAGCCATCATATTGCTGCTGGTGAAGCTGATCACCGGCGGCATGCAGATCGATCCAGCCAGCCCGGCAATGAGTGAGGAAGCCATCGCCAAACGGCTCAAACCGGTCGGTGAGGTCAGCATACTTGGCGACGCCGATAGCGCAGCGACGAGCGAGGCGGTGATCGCCGCCGCGACACCCAAACCGTCCGAATTGGTCAGCGCCGCTGCACCCGCGGCCTCTGCCGCCGGCGGCACAGGTGGCGGTGAACAGTTGTTCAACACAGTGTGTCAAACCTGTCATTCGGCCGGGCTTGCGGGCGCCCCGAAGACCGGCGATACGTCGGCGTGGGCACCGCGCATCGCGCAGGGTATCG
>JBFKXV010000028.1:0-13053 GCA_041637935.1 Burkholderiales bacterium
GCCAGTGTCGAGCGCATTCTGGATGTCGATATCCGTACCGTGCAGCTTCCCGTCGCAGCTGGTCGTAATCTGGCGGTGCTGGTCGAGGCCGCGGTGCGCAACTACGTACTTCAGCTGCGTGGCATTGACAGCACTCAGGAATTTATCCGACGCCAGGAACGCTACCTCGGTTCGCAGGAGTAGCCATGCCGGAGCGGCCAACAGGTTGCAGCGGCATCGCGCGCCAGAATTCATCTTCGGTAGCAGCTAGCGAATGATGCAACTGGTCATCATCACGGGACTGTCAGGCTCGGGCAAGAGCATCGCCCTCAAAGTGCTCGAAGACAGCGGTTATTACTGCGTTGACAATCTGCCAGCCCAGTTATTGCGCGAAACAGTCGATTTCTTGCGCAACAGTGGTTCACAACGGGTTGCAATCAGTATCGACGTACGCAGCGGATCGAGTCTGTTGCATTTGCCGGAGTTGCTCGAGCAGATGAGGTCAAGTGATCTGGAGACGCACATCGTGTTTCTCGATTCGAAAGCAGAGACACTGGTCAAGCGATTTTCTGAAACACGCCGGCGCCATCCACTGGCAGAAGGCAACCGCACTCTGACTGAGAGCATCGAACTCGAACGTGAACTACTGGAGAAAGTGGGCACGCTCGGACATCGCATCGACACCAGCGAACTAAATCCGAACGCGTTGAGAAACTGGGTGCGCAATCTGCTGGCCTTGGGCGACACCGGGCTGGTGCTGCTGTTTCAATCTTTCGGATTTAAACATGGTATCCCTCTCGATGCGGATTTCGTTTTTGACGTGCGCTGCCTGCCAAATCCGCACTACGATCCGCATCTGCGTGACTTTACCGGACGTGATTCAAAAGTAGTGGCATTCCTCGAAGCAAACGCCGACGTTGAGGATATGGTTGAACATATCCGTGCATTTGTCGAACGATGGCTGCCGTGTTTCGTGCGCGACAACCGAAGCTATCTGACGGTGGCGATCGGCTGCACTGGCGGGCGACACCGCTCGGTCTATTTTGCCGAACGGCTAGCGGCCTATTTCGGAAAAGAGCGTCAGGTACTGGTTCGCCATCGCGAGCTGGCAGAGTGAGAATGATGCTGTGGGCAATGAGCTTGATCGCGGTTAAGGTGATCGATCCATGACACCGGCTCGTACAATCACGCTGGCACTGACTGGCGCGTCCGGCATGCCCTACGGCATGCGGTTGCTCGAATGCCTGCTGCAAACACCGACACGCGTTTACTTGATTTATTCGCAAGCAGCGCAGATTGTCGCTCGGCAGGAAATGAATTTGTCGCTGCCGGCACGTCCCAAAGAGGCCGCGACGTTGCTAACTGAACGCTACGCTCCACGGGAAGGGCAGCTGCGTGTCTTCGGACGCGAAGAATGGTTCGCACCGGTGGCGTCAGGATCGAACCCGGCCGACGCAATGGTCATTTGCCCGTGCACCATGGGCACGCTGGCTTCTGTCGCGGCCGGTGTTTCAGACAATCTGATTGAACGCGCCGCCGATGTCATGCTCAAAGAAAAGCGGCCGCTCATTCTGGTGCCGCGTGAAACGCCGTTTTCAACAATTCATCTGGAGAACATGCTGCGTCTCAGTCGTGCCGGCGCCACTATTCTGCCGGCTAATCCGGGTTTCTATCATCATCCCGACAAGATCGACGGGTTGATCGATTTTGTCGTCGCGCGAGTCCTCGATCAACTCGCTGTCGAACACAGTCTGATGTCACGCTGGGGCGAGCAGAGCCACGGCGGCGACTGAAATAGCGATGACTGATCGGACAGCCTCCGCGACCACGGCTATGGATACGCTGCAGGTGCCAATTTTTCCGCTTGGCCTGGTGCTGTTCCCCGGCGCTGTGCTGCCACTGAAGATTTTCGAGCAACGCTACGTGGACATGACCAAAGCGTGCGTGCGCGACGATACGGTGTTTGGCGTGTGTTGCATTCGGCACGGGCAGGAAGTGGGCGCGCCCGCCGAACACGAGCAAATCGGCTGCAGTGCACGCATTACCGAATGGGACATGCCGCACCCGAACCTGTTTCATCTCCTGTGCCAGGGCGAACGGGTATTTCGCGTACGCGATCGGCGCGTCGAATCCACCGGCCTGATCGTCGGGACGGTGCAATGGTTAGCCAGCGATAGCGCCGGGATCGACACGGACAACTTTGATGTTTGCCGCAACGCCCTGCAACGCGTCGCGAAACAGATTGGCGAGACCATATTCGCAGGCGCAACGCGATTCGACGATCCGGAGTGGGTCAGTTACCGTCTTTCCGAGTTGCTACCAATTGACTGGCCGCGCAAACAGGCCCTGCTCGAACAACGCAGCACCGCGCAGCGGCTTGCTGCGATATCTGCAATGCTTCAGGCAGCCTGATTTGGAATGGCCGGCGTTCCTAGGCGGTCACGCACGTGCAATACCAGTTTGCGCACCGGGACCGGTATCGGATACTGCATTGCTTCATCGAGACCGACCCACGCCTGACCCGGCATCTCAGCTTGCAACACACGCTGCTCCACCCGGCACAGGAGCGGCGCAATGGTCAGGCAGAAATGTGTAAAGCCGTGCTCAATCGGTGTCATTTGATCAATGACACGCACCGTCGCACCATATCGGCTACGGCATACCTGCATCGCGTGATCGGCTCCTTCGATCTCGGGGAAACTCCATAATCCGCCCCAGATCCCTGTTGGCGGGCGCTTTTGCATCATCAACTGCCCACCGTGCTCCATCACCAGCATCACCGTCGATCGCTGCGGGCGCACTTTCTTCGGCCGCGGCGTGGGCAGCGAAGCGATGCGCTGCTGCAATCTTGCCGTGCACCATTGCGCAACCGGGCACGCTCCGCAGCGCGGACGCGCGCGTGTGCACACCTGTGCACCCAGATCCATCAATCCTTGCGTGTACGCCCGCACATCGCGTTCGGGCAGAAGTTGCTCGGCAAGGCGCCATAAACGATCAGCGACCGACTTGACGCCGGGATAGCCCTCAATGCCGAAGCAGCGCGCAAACACGCGCTTGACGTTGCCATCGAGGATGGGGTGGCGCTGGCCAAACGAGAAGACCGCAATCGCGCCGGCGGTCGATCGCCCCACGCCAGGCAGAGCCACAATGTCGTCAAACCGCTCGGGGAAACGACCGTCGTAAGCGCTGATGATGTGGCGCGCAGCACGGTGCAGATTACGCGCCCGCGCGTAGTATCCGAGGCCGCTCCACACTGCCAGCACATCGTCCTCGGCAGCGTCTGCCAGACGCTGCAGCGTCGGAAACCGCTTCAGAAAACGGTCGAAATACGGCACTACTGCATTGACCTGCGTCTGCTGCAGCATGATTTCCGACAGCCACACCCGATACGGATCAGCCAAATTCTGCCACGGCAGATGATGCCGGCCGGCGCGACGCTGCCAGGCAATCACTGTGCGCGAGAATTCGGCTGCGGCCGTCACACGCGATACCTTGTGCAGGTCATCGGAAAAGATCTTTAAGGCGTTTCTTCACCTCGTCTTCGGGTTTGGCGCGCGGCGCAACCGGTGCGGCCTCGTCGCTGCCAGCCGCGGCGCCGGTCTCGGTGCCGGTCTCAGTACCGCTGTTGGTAACCCCTTGATCGCGACCGAGCAATTTTTCGGTCAGCCCCGATTCGAGCTTCTGTTTCAGTTTGGTCTCTTCAGCTTTAAGCCGCTGTTTGGCTTGCTGCTGGATCGCATCGGAGAACTGCAGCTCATACTTGAGTGCGGTCAGGGGACCGGACACGCGTACCGGCACGGTGATACCGGCCACCTCGTCCAGGGCCTTGCCGTCCTGGCCGGTCGATGTCCCCACCAGTGACGTGTTAGCGACGTAATCCACGCTGCCCTCCACCAGATTCAGCGAGCCGGCGCCATTCAAGCGTACAAACGGCGAACTCAGCGTCAGGTCTTCATTGCGCGCCTGACCCTTGTCGATTCTGAATTTGGCTTTCAGTTCGGAAAAGTCGGTTTTCTCGGTTGGTGAAGCGGCGGCTTGTTTGTTCCGTTTGAGCGACAGCATATCCTTCGCGCCGCGCAGCGATTGCGCCAAATTGATTCCTTTGACTGCGCCGTCTTTCAGTAGCACACCCGCATCGCCGGTCAACGATTTGATCAATGCGCCAACCGTATCGCCTTGCGCTGTCAGATCAAGATCGACACTGCCGCGACCTTCGAGCAAATCCTGACTCAGCGCGTCTTGCAGCAGCGGCCCGACGGTCACGCCGGACAGGCTTTGCTTGACAGCAAACGCGTTAGTGTTGGCGTCGGCTGTCACGACACTTCGCACCGACCCGCCATACAAGTTGGCCAGCAACGGATTGATTTCAACGTTGCCGTCTTTCGCCTTGATGGTCATCTGTACGTCCGACATTTTTACATTTGACGCAATCAGAGAGCCGATGCGCAGCTTGCCGTCGAGATTGAGTGCCTTGAGCGGCGACAAATCGATCGGCGATTCGTCCTTTTTGCCACCATCCTCAGCCGGTTGTTTCTTCTTTTCTTTTGTTTTCCCGGTTGGCCGGTACCGGTCCAGGTTGAACTTGTCGATCGCGGCATCGAACTGGATGAACGGTTCGGCAAACTGCTGCATCCCGAATGTGCCTTCAATATTCGACTCATCGAAGCGCGCTTTGAGATCGACCTTGACCACCTCGCGCTTGACGTCTGCGTCAACACGGCCCGACAAGGGAATGGTCGTGGACTTCGTTGGCAGCGCCGGAGAAGTCACATCGTACTTTCCGGCAACCTTGGTCAGGCGAAAACGCTGTTTCTCCAAATCACCAACCAGCGGCGTGCTGACCTTGCCCTTGATCGCGTTCTCGCCCTGTTGCGCGTCCAGGTCGATGACAAGCTCGCCAATGTCAAGTGCGCTAGCCGAGCCCCTGACAGCCGAGAGCCGCACATTGGCGTCAGCGCGCAACTGTGGGCCACGCGCCTTTACCACTGCCTCAATTGCTTCGCCGGCAGCCTGCTCGGGCGTAATGGCCAGGCGCGGCGCATCGAGTTTGGCAGTGAATGTGTTGCCTGCCTGAACGCCCGCCGCACTCACAGTCAGCCCGCGCAGATCGATTTGCTGGCTTTGCAGATCCATGGCCAGCTTTGGTAGCGCAATCTTGCCTTCGGTTACTTCAGTGCCAGCAAATACGCCGCTGACATCGGCGATCAGCTGTTCGACAGTAACCGCGTTCTTGTCGAGCAATAGAGTTGGTAGCGTTGCGACAACGGCAAAACGGTCCTTGTCCAACGCGCCTGATGCGTCGAGAGCGAGATCGCTGACCGCGGTCCTTTGCGACGCCGGCTGCGCTTCAACATCGGCCGCCGAAACGGTCAGCTTCAGATTGCTGACGTTCGCGGCAATGCCTTCGGCGCCCGCCTCGAGGCCTCTGACCTTGAACACCTGCGATGCGGTGTCCGCCTCGAGGATACCCGCTGCGCGGGTACGCAATTCCAGCCTCGGCTTGTCCGCGCGAACCACGGCACTGTATTCGAACTTTGTCGGCACACCCTCGGCAACGCGCCCAGTCTCGAGCGAAAGCCCGGCGATGTCATAAGTCGCACCGGCCACGTCGTCACGATACGAAAAGGAACCGTTGTTGATGCGCACGCCTTGCACATCGAGTTGCATGGGCGAGCCACCCTCTTCGGCAGGCTCAGTTTCAGTCTGATCCCGCGGCACTTCCTTTGTTTCCTTGGCCCCGGTCAGATCGTCAATGTTGGTAGACCCATCAGCGTATTTGACGACCCGCGCCCGCAAGCCATCAACCACAATCTCGTCGACCACGATCTGCTTCGACAACAACGGCATTAGAGCAAGGGCCACGCGCAAATCATCAACACCCGCGAACTCCGTCTCGGAGTCGCGCTCCGACAGTTGCGTTGGTCCCAAGCTGACGCCGATTTTCGGGAAGAATGTCAGGCGAATATCGCCCTCGATATTCAGGGTGCGGCCCGTCTTCTCCTTCACCAAATCGACGATCTCGCCCTTATAGTCGTTAGGATCAAACGTGGCGGCGATATACGCAAAGATCACGCCGATCACAATGATCAGCGCAATCAGCGCAAATAAACCGTATTTCAAGTACTTCACGTCTTTGAGTGCCTCCTGGTACGCTAAACGATCGTAGTGCAGGTTCGGATTACACGGCCGCGCCGGGTTCGCTGCCGGCAAACTCTGGCGGGCAGCGAGATTCTACTATCGCCGGCCGGCCACATCGCTGCCGTGGCAAGCAACGCCGACTTCAGCGGGGGCGATGTTGCGTGCCGAGGCCGGCGGTAATGAATACAGCGGTTGCTTCACCCGCAATGTCGGCCGTGTGCCAGCTCCCCGCTTCGTTGATCGCGTATTGTCCAGGACCAAGCGTAATGCTCCGTGTCGAGCCAGCTGGCTGCTGTTGATGCAGCGTCATTGAACCTGCAATGCACAGTACCACCTCGCTGCCATGCGGGTGCATCTCCCAAGAGTCCCACGGCTCGCGAAATGTGTGCATGCTGACCAACCGGGCTTCAACACCGTCTGACTCATGGCGCGACTGGTACGCCGCGTACCAGTCGATCGATCCGTTGAACGCCGGCTCGATCCCGGCACTGGCGTCGAGGCCGAGATGGATCGGGTGCGTAGTCAGGTCGGTACCGTGCATCGGTGTTCTTTTCGTGGTGATGTTGAGCCGCGGAAGACTGGCACGGGCTGGCAACTCGTGGCTCGTCAGCCATTGTTCGCTCCAATCCAGACAAAGGGCCCGCGTGGGGCCCTTTGTCTGGATTGGAGCGGGTGATGGGAATCGAACCCACGTTCTTAGCTTGGGAAGCTAATGTTCTGCCATTGAACTACACCCGCGAAAACTGTCATTCTAAGTCGGGGAAAGATCAAATAACACTGGATGACCGGAATCACGCCGTCCCATTTCAACTCGCCGCTGGCAGCTAGCTTTTCAGATACACCTCGTCGTCAAAACTCGAAATCCAGGCGGGCTTGAACACCACCAGGCCGGTCACAACCAGTCCGTTGATAAACGCCTCGGGAAACAACATCAGCGGCAGTATCATCAGGTAGCCGTGCTGTAGCTCGCCAAACGATACCTGGTCAGATCCAAGCAACAGCAGGCAGTTGATCGCAAAAGCCGCAAATATCGCAACCGCAGCGCCAAAAAACCCGCAAACAAAGATATAAATAAATGGGTTCGGCGGAAGTAACCGCTGACTTGCCAGCAGCGTCAATCGCGTGACCAGAGCCGGCACAACGCCGAGCGCGAGGAATATTCGGGGCCACGACTGCCAAACGTCGATGCCGGTAGCACACATCGCGGCAGTCAGAATCGCTGCGGCGATCGTTGCGAGCGGCATCCCGAACATCAACGTCAGCGTGGTCAAGCACAAAAAGTGGATTGGCACCGACGGCACGATTGCGGCGCGCAATTGCCAGATGAAAAACGCCGCAACGCAGAATCCGAAGAAGACGTGCTGGAAGGCGGTGTTACGGAACCGGCTCCACGGGGCGCTGAACAGCGCGGCAACCAAAGCGACTACAGCGAAGACAAACAGGCAGGATCCAGCACTCATAGGCACACGGGCTTAAGCGAAAGGCTTTACTTTGCATTCGATTGTGCCAGTTCAATCAATGCGGCGAAACACTGAGAGACGTCAATACGGCCGGGCCCGATGTCTCGTCGCCGTCGAGCGGAACCGACGCGTCGTGTTTGATTCTGGCACACCGCTGTTTCCGGTTGAGGCAAGTATTCAGTACCGACCATTCAATGCAGGCATTCCAGGCATCAAATCCGTGACGCGACTCCGGCCTCTCGTCTGGCAACCCCGTCTAGCCGCGTGATAGCATATTCTCTCAATAACTCTGAGCAGTTGCGCTGAAGTGATCGGGCTCAGCATTAACGGAAAGCCGCGGCGGTTCGAATCGGCGATCAAGATGGCGGATCTGATCCGCGATCTGGGGTTGGAAGGCAAACGGATCGCAGTGGAACGCAACGGCGAGATTGTTCCTCGCAGCGAGTTCGTCACCGTCGAGCTTGCCGATGGCGACGCGATCGAAATCGTCGGCGCGGTAGGCGGAGGGTAACATCGACACGGCTGCCTCCGTTTGCGTTTCACATTGCGTTTTTCTGGAGCGCCGCCGAATCCGCTTTTTTGAGTGACAAGGACTATGGACAAGTTTGTCATTGGCGAACGCGCTTTCCGCTCCCGGCTGATTGTCGGAACGGGAAAGTACAAGGACTTCGACGAAACGCGCGCGGCGATCGATGCCAGTGGCGCCGACATCGTCACAGTGGCGATTCGTCGTACCAATATCGGACAAAGCGCCGGCGAACCGAGTCTGCTCGACTACGTACCGCCTGCGCAGTTCACGTTGCTGCCGAATACCGCCGGCTGCTACACAGCGCGCGAGGCGGTGCGCACACTACGACTTGCTCGCGAATTGCTCGACGGCCATGACCTGGTCAAACTGGAAGTCCTGGGTGACCCGCAGACCCTGTACCCGAATGTGATCGAGACGTTGTCGGCTGCCGAAACGCTCGTCAAGGAAGGCTTCAAGGTGATGGTGTACACCTCGGACGACCCGATTATCGCGAAGCAGCTCGAGGAAGCTGGATGTGTGGCGATCATGCCGCTCGCCTCATTGATCGGCTCCGGAATGGGCATTCTTAACCCGTGGAACTTGCAGATCATCATCGATAACGCAACCGTGCCGGTGGTGGTCGATGCCGGCGTTGGAACGGCATCCGATGCCGCGATAGCAATGGAATTGGGGTGTGACGCGGTGCTGATGAACACCGCGATCGCCGCCGCGCAGGATCCGGTTTTGATGGCGTCGGCCATGCGCAAGGCGGTCGAAGCCGGGCGCGACGCGCATCTTGCGGGCCGCATGCCGAAGAAAAGCTACCGTGCAGCCGCCAGTTCACCCACCGAAGGCATCATTTCGCCGGCACAGGCGAACAACGATCTAGCCCCCTCCGAGTCAGGCAACGAAATGGCGCCGCCTGGCGCCGGCGATAAAGCGGCCTGAGCGCGCTTTTCGACGCCAATTTAATTGCCAAATTGGGGTGCTTTACCGCGCCTGTTCAATCATTTAAATCACCCCAGGGGTTTCCATAATCTGAGCCATTGTCATCCCGCCCTTGCCGACTAACCGGCGCATCTTGGAGCACACAATGGCTACTAGCAAACAAAACCCGTCATCCCTGGCACTCGCAAGTGGCAGCGACGACGGCGTCGGCAACCCCGAGATGCGTGTCATCAAGGAGGCGATGCGCCGCATCGAGGCAGAACGTGACGCCGAGCACGCGACTAACAACCGGGCTGAGCGCGAAGCGCAGGCCAAAACCCAAGCCGTAGCGCGCGCCCGCCTCGAGCGCGACGCCGCCCAACTGGCTGAGCAGCGCCTACGCGCTGAGGAACAGGCAATCTGCGCGGCACGCGAACGGGCCAAGGCCGACCGCGAAGCCATTGCGGCTGCTGAGATGGCCAAGAAAGCCGAGCAAGATGCCAGGCAACAGGCGCAAAAACGGCGTGATGCCGACTTGGAAGCTGCCCGGTTGGCAGATCAGAAGGCAGCACAGGAAAGCGCCATGGCAGAGCGCGCCAACCTGCGCAACGCCGATTTGAAGAAACTGATCGACGAACTCGCCGCTGCCGAAGCCGCCCGGCAACAAGAAGACACGCGCTCCGAAGCACAGGCGCGGGCAAGGCTGGCCATCGAGCGGCGCGCCCTGAGCGACGCGCAGGCCCGCGCCGCCGCCGAGTCGCGCGCCGCCGAAGAAGCTCGCAGTCGCGAGGAAGCAGAAATTACCGCGCGCGAAATCGCCGAGGGCCGGGCGGCAACCGAAACCAAACTCAAGACCCTCGCCGAGGCGCGTATCGAGGCGGAGTCAAAAGCGTCCGCCGAAGAGCAAGCGCGCATCAAGTCCGAGCATTCCGCCAGTGCTGCGGCGAAAGCCCGACTGGCGCAGGAAATCCGCGCGCGCGGCAGCGCCGACGCCCGTCTGCGCCAGGAGAAGGAACTGGCAGCCGTCGAGAAACAGCGGGCGGACGAGGAAGCCGCGCTGTTAAAAGAGGTGGAGGCACGCAAGCGTGCCGAACAGGAAGCCAACGCGGAGATTGAGGCGCGCCGGCTCGCCGAAGCACAGCAACGTGAAGCGGCGCAGGAACGCGCGCAGGTCGAAAAAGCATTGCGCGAGACGGCCGCCGAGCGCGCGCGGGCTGAGCGCACCGCCGCCGAATCCGCAACCGTCCGCCTCGAGGCGGAGCAGAAACTCGCAGCCGAAGCCAGCCAGCGGGCGGCGCTGGTTGAAGAAGCGCGCGCCATCACCGAGCGCAAGCTGAAAGCAGAACAGCAAGCGCGAGAACTCGCCGAAGCCGCTCAGCAAGCTGCCCACCAGGCACTGGAGCAGGCCGAGCAAAGACGCGAGAGCGAACAACAGGCACATCTACTGACACAGCAGCGTCTTGCCGAGGAACAGAAAGCCGCTGAAACAGCACGCCAACAGGAGCAGGCTGAACGCGAAGCAGCCACAGCAGCAAAGCAACGTGCTGACAAGGACAACGCTTTGCTCGCAGCGACCCAAGCACACCAAAAGGCCGACGCCGATGCCGCCCAGAAAGCTGAACAACGCATCGCCGAGGAGCAGCAGGCAGAAGCCGCCGCGAAGGCGCGCGCGCTCGCTGACGAGAAAGCGGCACAAGCCGCGAGAGCCAGATGCGAGGCCGAACGCGCAGCCGAAGCCAGGGCAGCAGAACACACCGCCGTGCAACGCCGCCTCGAGCAAACCGCAATCGCCCGGCGCGACGCCGAGGAAGCGGCACAGCAAGCAACTGAAGAGAAACTGAAGGCCGAACAGGCGGCCCGCGAGGCGGCCGAGCAAGCCGCGCGCGCTGACCAGCAAGTAACACAGGTCGCACTCGAACGAGAAACGCAATCGCGCGCCGAAAGCGAAATGGCACAAGCGCGACAAGAACAGGAACAGGCGCTGGCCCAAGCAGCTACCGAGCGCGCGGTCGCCGAGCATGCACAAGCGGTGGCCTTACAGGAGCGCGAACAGGCTGAACGTGAGGTGGAATTTGCCTGCCGCGAACGTATCAACGCCGAACACAAGGCACGTATTGCTGCTAGAAAGCGGATTGAGGCAGAACAGGCAGCACGTCTCGCCGCCGAAGAGCGGCTACGGGTCGACGAGGAATTGACTGTCGCAGTCAATCAGTCCCGGCAAACGGTGCGCAAGCGCATCGAAGCATCGCGCCGGCGCATCCGTAACGCGGGCATACGCGAAAAACAGCGCATCGCGGCACTGGTAGAAATGGAAAAGTCAGCACAACGGCGGGCGCAGGCTCACATCGCACGCGAACCGCACACGCAAGACGCCGGCGAGTTGGCGAACACGGCAGGAACTGGACATAACAGCGAGAAGACCGATCGCACAGTGCGCGTCGAGCCACAATCGGATGCTGCCTACCGGTCAGGGGATCGCGCCGTGCCGCGGCCCGAGGCGAATCACAGCGCGACCATTTCTGCTATTGCTGAAACGGAAAACGCAAATCTGATTCGCGTGCCATTAGAAGGTCAGCCAAACACACAGCGTCGTGATACCGACCCGGCGCCGGCGCACTTTAGTTACGCACGCGCCCTGTCAGGGCAACTGCAGCCAGCCGCTGACAGTGACACCCGTTTCGCCGGCGAGCCGCAAGCAACCGACCCTGAAACGCACTACGCCATCGACTACAAACAGGTTCCGCCGGAGGCGACCAGCCGCAGGCGGCTCATCGCCGGCGCTGCGACGGCAACCCTGGCGCTGGCGAGCGTTGGCGCCATGCTGGCATACGATCGGTTCAGCGGCCTGACACAGGTTTTCGCCGCCGCGCCGCAAGAACCTGCCACTTCGCAACCAGTTGCGCAACAAACGGCCGAACAAACTGTCGTCAGCACCGAGTACAGCGAGTTCAGCATGCGTATCAGCGACCGCATCGGCACCGTTTCGGCCGGCGCGGATACGCAGCACGGCGTAACTCACCTGCGCTAATTTCGGGCAGCTGGTGTCGCGCTGCGGTACTTGGTAGCGGGTTGTTTGGTATTGCGGCACGCAGGCGCTATCATTCGCGCCCGGTGACCAGTACCCATCGTCCAATTCGCAGCTTCGTTCTCCGCCAGGGTCGGATGACGCGTGCCCAGCGGCTCGCTTGCGACACGCTATTGCCGGCTTTTGGCGTGCCCTATAGTCGAGGCGTGATCGATTCCGCCGCCGTGTTTGGCCGCCGCGCGCCGACCATTCTCGAGATCGGTTTCGGCATGGGTGAGACAACCGCGGAGGTTGCCCAGCGTCAGCCAGAAAACAACTTTCTTGGCATCGAAGTACACGCCCCCGGCGTCGGCAGCCTGCTCAAAAAGATTACCGATCGACAACTCGAGAATGTACGTATCGTGCAACATGACGCGGTGGAAGTCGTGCGCGATATGATCGCCCCCGCTACTCTGCGGGGCATACACGTGTTCTTTCCCGATCCGTGGCCAAAAAAACGCCATCACAAGCGCCGTTTGCTGCAACCGGAATTCGTAGCCGAATTGGCGCGACGGCTCGAACCCGGCGGTTATTTGCACGTGGCGACGGACTGGCAGGATTACGCCGAACACATCCTCGAGGTGTTGGCGCACGAAGCGCTACTTGAAAACACTGCCGATCGCTACGCCGCCCGGCCGGACTATCGCCCGCAGACCAAATTCGAAGCACGTGGACTGGAACTCGGTCACGGCGTATGGGACCTGCTCTTTCTGCGTCGCTGAGCGCCGCGTCATGAACGGCGTGGCACCCAGCGCGCGAGCGAACCGGCGAGCGTTTACTTTGCCACGCAGCGTCACTTTGAATCCAGAAACACTCCGAGAAGGTCATTTAAAAACCGCTGCCCCCTCAACGTGGCTTGCAAGCGTTCCGCACTTTCAACCATCAGGCCGGCTGCGGCGGCTTGCGCCAGCCGCCCTGAGATTGTTGTGATCGGCAATCCGGTCCGTTCGGAAAACAGTCGCCGCTCGACACCATCA
>JBFKXV010000029.1:0-12644 GCA_041637935.1 Burkholderiales bacterium
ACGCGCCGGCTTCTTGCGCGCTACCTTCTTGGCGGTCTTGCGACGCGCCGGCTTCTTGCGCGCTACCTTCTTGGCGGTCTTGCGACGCGCCGGCTTCTTGCGCGCTACCTTCTTGGCGGCCTTGCGACGCGCCGGCTTCTTACGCGCTACTTTCTTCTTGGCAACCTTCTTACGTGCCTTGCGCGCTACCTTCTTGGCACCCTTACGTACCTTGCGCGCTACCTTCTTGGCGCCCTTACGTGCCTTGCGCGCTACCTTCTTGGCACCTTTACGGGCCTTGCGCACGACCTTCTTGGCGGCCTTGCGACGACGCGCCGGCTTTTTGCGGGCTACCTTCTTGGCGGTCTTACGACGCGCCGGCTTCTTACGGGCTACCTTCTTCTTGGCAACCCTTTTCGCCGGCTTTCGGGCCTTCTTAGCCGACTTCTTCTTCGCAGTCTTTCTTTTAACTGCCATTGCTAATACCTCCTTCTTCAATTAACAAAACGGTGTACCGACGTTGCTGCAATCCGCACACCGACCGAAGACCGACACTGCCCTGGCGTACGCCCAGGCAACAGTTGGCCATCAGTTCTGGAACCCGCGGAAAAGAAAGAGTTTTTTCCGGGGAAAACAGGAGAAAAAGAGACGTCGTGCCGACCCTCGAATACAGGATCCGCATAACCGGCGGGAAGCCGGAAAAACCGGAGAGACCGGTAGAGCATTGACCAGAGATTGATATCCATTAATCCTGGCCAATCGCGCTCTTGTAAAACTGATCAGCGCGGGTGTGTTCAATAAAAAGTGTTGCTCGTTTTTTACCCATCAAGTCCCGTAATGCACCACTCAGAAAACGGTGCGTGTTACAAACTCACAGCATCACTGCCAAACCTCTCGAAACAATCGCTACGCATTCCAATGTCCTTAATGCGATGCTGCCTGCAGACCTAAGCAAA
The DNA here is from genome assembly GCA_041637935.1 of Burkholderiales bacterium. Taxonomy (GTDB): domain Bacteria; phylum Pseudomonadota; class Gammaproteobacteria; order Burkholderiales; family Eutrophovitaceae; genus SG8-40. The sequence continues at coordinate 936 of JBFKXV010000029.1, forward strand.
AAGCTTTCCAAGTTTTTTCACGTATTTTCAATAACAAATCGGCATCATTCCCAGTTCAGCGCACCGCCGGTTTGATACTCGGTTACGCGTGTTTCGAAGAAGTTTTTTTCCTTCTTCAAATCGATCATTTCCGACATCCAGGGGAACGGATTGTTTGCGCCGGGATACAGAATATCGAGCCCGATCTGCTGGCACCGACGATTCGCCACGAAACGCAAATACTCCTTGAACATCGGCGCATTCAGACCGAGAACACCGCGCGGCATCGTGTCTTCCGCATAACGGTATTCGAGCGCGACACCTTTACGCATCAAGCTGGAAATTTCTTCGCGAAATTCTGATGTCCACAGGTGCGGGTTTTCAAGTTTGATTTGATTGATGAGATCAATTCCGAAATTACAATGCATCGATTCGTCACGAAGAATGTACTGATATTGCTCTGCTGCACCAGTCATTTTGTTCTGACGTCCGAGTGCCAAAATTTGTGCAAAACCGACGTAAAAGAACAGTCCTTCCATGATGCACGCGAATACAATCAAACTCTTCAAAAGTTTTTGATCAGCTTCCGGTGTTCCTGTTTCGAATGAAGGATCAGTCAGCGTCTCGATAAACGGAATCAGGAAATCATCCTTGTCGCGAATGCTGCCGACCTCATGATAAGCATTGAAAATCTCGCCTTCGTCCAGCCCGAGACTCTCGACGATGTACTGGTAGGCGTGCGTGTGAATCGCCTCCTCGAAAGCCTGACGCAGCAAGTACTGTCTGCATTCGGGTGCGGTGATGTGTCGATAGGTACCCAACACGAGGTTGTTCGCTGCCAATGAGTCCGCGGTGACGAAGAACCCGAGGTTGCGCTTCACGATGAGTCTTTCATCCTCGGACAGAGCCGCTGGATCTTTCCACGTGGAAATGTCACGGCTCATGTTGATTTCCTGAGGCATCCAGTGATTCGCGCAACCAGCGAGATACTTGTCCCAGGCCCATTTGTATTTGAACGGCACAAGCTGGTTAACATCAGCCTTGCCATTGATCACACGTTTGTCCTCAATGCGAACCCGCTTCAAGCTGGGTTCCGTTCCGACTGTCGAATCTGTACCAAGCTTCGGGTCGAGAGCCCCAAGCGCCGCAGAGCCGCCGGGGGCTACAAAGTCGGTGTCTTCAAATTGCAGCATCAGTTCGTGCCTTTCAAAGTAGTCGGTTTGCAGTCTGTTATTCGATGTTTTTCCGGCGACGATGTCTCAAAGCGCCGCACCATGCTCACTGGCACGCCTCGCATTCAGGGTCGTCGATCGCGCAGAATTGCGGTTGCGCCTCACCACCCGCACTCGCGTCGGACGGCACGCTGTTCAGCGTCCCTGAGCGAAGAACCGTCGATTTTTCCGCAGATGTCGCCCCTAGCGTACGCAGGTAGTAGGTTGTTTTCAGCCCCCGCATCCAGGCGAGTTTGTACGTATCATCGAGCATCTTCCCGGAAGCTCCGGCCATGTAGATGTTCAATGACTGCGCCTGGTCGATCCACTTCTGGCGACGCGCCGCGGACTCGACTATCCATGACGGATCAATCTCGAACGCCGTCGCGTAGAGCCTCCGCAAGTCAGCAGGAATCCGGTCAATTCTGGCGAGAGAGCCATCAAAATACTTCAGATCGGCGATCATCACCTCGTCCCAGAGGTTGCGCTTCTTCAGATCCTCGACCAGATATTCGTTGGTGACTGTGAACTCCCCGGAAAGGTTCGATTTCACGTACAGGTTCTGGTAAGTGGGCTCGATGGACGCCGAAACACCGACTATATTTGCAATCGTCGCAGTCGGAGCAATTGCGACGCAGTTGGAATTGCGCATGCCGTAGCTCTTGACCCGCTCACGCAATAGATCCCAGTCCAGCGTCGAACTCATATCCACCTCGACATGGCCACCGCGTTCGTCGGACAGAAGCTTCAGTGTGTCCTGCGGCAATATTCCCCTGGACCACAAAGAACCATCGAATGTCGAGTAGCGGCCACGCTCGTCAGCCAACTCGGTCGACGCCCAGTAAGCGTAGTAACAAACGGCCTCCATCGAGCGATCGGCGAACTCGACGGCTTCCTCAGAGGCATAGGGGATACGCAGCTGCTGCAAGCAGTCCTGAAACCCCATGATCCCCATGCCGACAGGCCGATGCTTAAGGTTGGAATTGCGCGCTTTCTTCACAGCGTAATAGTTGATGTCGATGACGTTATCGAGCATCCGCATCGCGGTCGAAATTGTCCGCTTCAGCTTGTCGTGATCGAGCACTCCGTCTTTGAGATGCGCGACAAGGTTGATTGAGCCGAGATTGCACACGGCAATTTCTGTGTCTGACGTGTTGAGCGTGATTTCGGTGCACAAATTGGAGCTGTGAACGACCCCTGTGTGCTGCTGCGGAGAGCGAATGTTGCAAGGGTCCTTGAAAGTAATCCATGGGTGCCCTGTCTCGAACAGCATCGACAGCATTTTGCGCCATAACTGCACAGCCGGAATTGTCCTGAAAAGCTTGATTTCGCCGCGGGCGGCTTTGCCTTCGTAGTCGACATAGGCGGTCTCGAAGTCCTTACCGAACTTGTCATGCAGGTCAGCCACATCAGACGGTGAGAACAGCGTCCAGTCCCCGTTTTCGATTACCCGCCTCATGAACAGGTCGGGTACCCAGTTGGCCGAGTTCATGTCATGAGCGCGCCGGCGGTCATCACCGGTGTTCTTCCTTAACTCGAGAAACTCCTCTATATCGAGGTGCCAGGTCTCCAGATATGCGCAAACCGCCCCTTTGCGCTTGCCGCCCTGGTTGACGGCAACCGCCGTGTCGTTCACGACCTTGAGGAACGGAACCACACCCTGTGATTTCCCGTTGGTCCCCTTGATGTGCGAGCCCAGCGCGCGCACCGGAGTCCAGTCATTGCCCAGCCCGCCGGCATACTTGGACAGCAGCGCGTTCTCCTTGATCGCCTCGTAGATTCCGTCGAGATCATCGGCCACACTGGTCAAGTAGCAGCTGGAAAGCTGCGAGCGAACGGTGCCGGAATTGAACAAGGTCGGCGTCGAACTCATGAAGTCGAAATTCGACAAGACGTTATAGAACTCGATGGCCCGCGCCTCGCGTTCGACCTCGTCCAGCGCAAGACCCATGGCCACACGCATGAAGAACGCCTGGGGCAATTCTAAGCGCCGGTCGTCAATATGAAGGAAATACCGGTCGTACAGCGTTTGCAACCCGAGATAACCGAACTTCATGTCACGTGTTGCATCCAGTGCGCCGGCAAGCGCCGTCAAATCGAACTGCAACAGCCTCTCGTCAAGCAAACCGGCCTCGACCCCGGTTTGGATGAAACCCGGGAAGTATTCTGCGTAACGCGTATACATGTCTGCCCGAGAAACGTCTTCGCCCAGCACCTCGTGGCGCACGCTGCTCAACAGCAAGCGAGCGGTCACATAGCTGTACGCGGGATCCTTCTCAATCAGCGATCGCGCGGCAAGAATGACGCTCTTGCGCACTTCCTCCATCGGCACGCCGTCATACAGGTCACGCAAGGTCAATGACATGATCTGTTCGACATCCACGGCGCGGCCGAGGCCTTCGCCACAATCCTTTATCAACGCGCGCAGTGCCGCCAAATCAAGCGGCTGACCGCGTCCATCCTCAACGACGTTAATAGTGACTTCAGCCGGCGCCGCGGCGGTGTCGGACTGTTTCTTCTTCTCGCGAGCGCGTTCACGGTTACGTTTCTCGCGGTACAAGACATAAGCACGGGCGACCTCATGTTCGCCAGCACGCATCAGGGCCAACTCGACCTGGTCCTGGATATCTTCAATATGCAGCGTGCCTCCGGCGGGATTGCGGCGAATCAGCGCCTTCACGACAACATCAGTGAGATTCGATACAACCTCACGCACACGCGCCGAGGCGGCTCCCTGCCCGCCACTTACCGCGATGAATGCCTTGGCCATGGCAACGCCAATCTTGTTTGGCTCGAAACCGACCACTGCACCGTTGCGGCGAATCACCTTGTAATCCTCGTAGGCCGCCTGATGCGCGTCAGGACTCGGCGCATCCGTCTGAAAATTGGTCGCAACGCCGGGCGAGGAAACGTTGGCTGTTATTTGCATTCTCTCTCCTCTGGAATCCAGGTGTTGCCTATTGGCAACACTTTTTTGTTCAATGTCTGAATAACAACGTATTTCTCGCCGGCAGCCCGTCTTTGCGGGTCCCATAACCACAATCGCTGATAACCACAACATATTGTGTCATTAGTGGCGGACCGCACTAATTCTAGTGGTCGCCATTTATCTGTCAAGAACTTTTTGTGGAAATAGAGGAGCGCACAGGCGAATGCGAAAGTAACGCGCGAACATAGCGGGCGCGCGAACAAGCGCGCTGTTCGCACGCTTTATGGTGCAATCGCAGGCCGCACAACAGCAGCGCCTACACCTTTATATTCGCTGCGGCAGCGCGATGAACCGTATTGAAATGAATGTCGACTGTGTCTTCGATGCAACGCGCATAGCCGCCAGCCATGACCGTTGCAACCGGCACAGCCATATCAGCACACATTGCGAACAACATTTGGTCGCGCCGATCAAGTCCGCCCTTAGTCAGAAAAAGACGCCCCAGCCGATCACCTTCGAAAGGATCGGCACCCGCCAGATAAATTGCCAGGTCCGGCCGCGATGCAGACAATGAATGACACAGCCCGTCGTGCAACGCTGACAGATACATTTCGTCGTTACAACCATCTGGCAGTGCAACATCGAGATCGCTCTCGGCTTTGCGAAACGGAAAGTTTTTCGCTGCGTGAATCGAGAAGGTAAACACCGAAGAATCATCGGCCAGGATCGCCGCCGTTCCATCACCTTGATGGACGTCGCAGTCGACGATCAAGATTCGTTTCGCCCGACCCTCGAACTGCATGGCGAGTGCGGCAATAGCGGCATCATTGAATACGCAGTACCCGGCGCCATGGCTCCTGAAAGCGTGATGCGTTCCTCCAGCAAGGCTCACAGCGGCGCCTTGCTGCAGTGCCGCACGGCATGCCTCGACGGTAGCGCCGCAGGAACGGCGTGAGCGCTCGACCATCTGCTCGGTCCAGGGGAACCCAATGCGGCGGATCTCATCGTCCGCCAGCGTGCCTGAGACAACTCGCTGCAAGTAAGCGGCGTCGTGCGCCCGCAGTATCTGTTCATCACTGGCGGCCTGCGGCACACGTAATGGTTGGCCCCGGGACAGATTCGCTGCTTCGACCTTTTCACGCAGCATGGCGTACTTGCGCATCGGGAAGCGATGACCGTCGGGAAGCGGCAATACGAACTGATCGGTGTAGAAGATCTGCACAGCGGCCTATTTCGAAGCGCTATGCACCGGTGACCACGCCCAACTACGTGTTCACACGGCCCGCCCGGAGGAACGCCCAACTGGCCCGAGGCGAGCCCATTCGAAATGCGGCCCCGGATCGGTTTTTCGTCCGCGCGGCAGCGCTATGTCTTGATGACCAACGCAATCTGTAATTGGATAGGCATCCCGGAGTACCTCAACGAGCTGTCCCAGAACCCGGTATTGCACGTCTTCGAACGGGACGTCATCGCTGCCTTCGAGCTCGATGCCGATCGAAAAGTCATTACACCGGTTTCGACCGTGCCATTGCGACTCGCCTGCGTGCCAGGCGCGCGACTGACATGGCACGAACTGCACGAGTTCGCCATCACGGCGTATCAGGAAATGCGACGAAACGGTCAAGTCGGCTATGGCTTCGAAACAAGGATCAGCCGACGGATCAAGGCAATTGGTAAACAGCTGCGTGATTTCATCGCCGCCGAAGCACCCCGGTGGCAGGCTGATGCTGTGAATTACGATGAGTTCTATGCGGCTGCCCGGCGGGCGAGCGTCGCAGTTGGGGGAGGAAATCTGGCGCGCGGCATCCAATACGCCATCGGTCGTCAGTGACCAGCGTTGTCGCTGCGCAGCGCCGAAAGCGCTCGATTTCTGCGTGCTCACTTCCCCGTTCTTGGTTGACCCGATAATTAATCGACCCGATACGTAATCGACCCGATACTTAATTGCCCCCGAGACATACTTGATCCCGGGAATTTGAGCCCGAGAACTTAATTGATCCCGAGACGCTCCATACGATAGCGCATCGAGCGGAAAGTAATGCCGAGCAGCTTTGCAGCCGCCGTGCGATTGAAGCGCGTCTTTTCCAACGCCTCCAGTATGGCATCCTTCTCGACCCGATCAAGATAATCCTGCAGCGGATACTTGCCGTTGGCTCCGGCCGCGGCTGCGGGTAATTCGTCGGAAACGGCCGGTGGCGTAAGTTGCAGGTCTTCGAGCGTAATCTGGTCGTCGCTCGACAAAGCAAGCGCACGTTCGAGCACATTCTCGAGTTCACGCACATTGCCTGGAAAATCGTACCTGCTAAGCGCTTCCAACGCCTCGGGGCTGACGTTCGGCTTCTTGGCTCCGACCGCGGCGGCGAGTTTCTCCAATATGGCGTCAACGAACAGCGGGATGTCTTCGCGGCGCTCGCGTACGGCCGGCATTCTCAGTTCAATGACATTGAGCCGGTAATACAGGTCATGCCGGAAACGGCCGGCGTCAACCTGCTCGCCGAGTTTCTTGTGCGTGGCGCTGATGATTCTGACATCGACCGCTTCTTCCTGGGTCGACCCGACTTTGCGCACCTTCTTTTCCTGAATTGCCCGCAGCAGTTTTACCTGCATCGGCAGTGGCAAGTCGGCAACTTCATCGAGGAACAAGGTACCGCCATTGGCGGCCTGGAAGAAGCCGACTCGATCGGCATCCGCGCCGGTGAAGGCACCTTTTTTGTAGCCAAAGAATTCCGACTCCATGAGGTTTTCCGGAATAGCACCGCAATTCACCGGCACGAACGGCTTTTCACCGCGCGCACTTTTGCGATGAATAAGCCGGGCAGCGAGTTCCTTGCCGCTGCCTGACTCGCCGCTGATTTGCACCGGCGCTTCAGAGCGAGCCAGCTTTTCGATCAGATCACGCACCGCCTGCATGGCGGCAGCGTCACCAAGCAACCCCTGCCCGCCATCGGACTTCGGCGTTACGCCCGGTTGCGGCAGCGACAGCGCCGACTTGACCAAAGTTCGCAACTGCTCGAGTGATACCGGCTTGGCGAGGTAATCGAACGCGCCGGCTTTGAGCGCGGCAACCGCGTTCTCGGTATTGCCGTGCGCGGTGATCACCGCGCACGGCAGATCCTGGTCGTTCTCGGAAATGTACTTGAGCACCTCCAGACCGTCGCCGTCCGGCAACCGCATGTCGGTGAGGCACAGGTCGAATGAGCTTTCCTTGACTTTCTTGATCGCCTCCTTGACCGAAGAGGCACGCTCAACGTCAAGCCCCATCTTGAGAAGCGTCAATTCGAGCAGCTCAAGTATGTCCTCCTCGTCATCGACAATCAGCACCATGCGCGAGACAACGCCCGCGCTTTGTTCCCTACGTCTCACTGCTGCGCTCCTTTAAACAGAACACTGAATTGCGCACCACCATGTGTACCATCGACATATTCAAGTGTTGCACCGTTGGCCTCGCATATTTCGCGTGCAATATATAGGCCCAGACCCGTACCGCTCGACGCGGTCGTAAAAAATGGCTCAAACAGGTTGCCTTTGAGGGCGTCGGCCACCCCCGGACCGTCATCTTCCACACTCAGCTCTATGCTTCCGGTTGGCGCCGTCCGGCGTACCGAAAGAGTGATGCTGCCGGCTTCTCTACGGCAGTAGCGCAGGGCGTTACGGCAGAGATTCCACATAATCTGGTTAAGGTGGCTGCGATCGAAGGTGACATAAGGTTCGACCTTGGCGTCGATTTGGATGACGCCGTCGGCAACTTTCTCAATTTCGGCGAACTGGCCGACAAAAACGCGCAGATAGTCCACCACGCTGAAGGTTTCCCTGAGTGCGCGGTCTCGTCGATTGAGTCGGAGCACATCCTGGACCATGCGATCGAGACGTTGGGTATTGTCATGGATAATCTGCAGCAGCCGCATTTCTCCAGATGACTGGCTGGTGTCCTCTATCAGCAACTCGGCTGCATGGTTGATGGCCGACAACGGGTTACGAATCTCATGTGCGATGTTGGCGGTGAGTCGTCCAAGAGAGGCCAGCTTCATCTGTTGAGCCTGTCGCTGCACGCGCGACAAGTCTTCCAGAATGATGACCACACCAGCGCTTTGCCCCCGGCCAACGGTGCGGAAACGAGCCGCGATCGAACGCCCGCCATCCGGTGTCTGCATCGGCTCGCCTCGTGTTGCCGGGTTCTTGCGCCATGCCAGCAGATGTTCAGCAAGCCTTGGTGAGTAATCGGCAAGTCTGATGTCCCTGTCGCGCGCCAACGGCCCGAGCACCTGTTCAGCGCGCGTATTGATCTGCCGGATTACGCCACCCTCATCGACAACCAGAACGCCATCCTGCATGTCCTGAATGATCAGCTTGTTGATCTGCGCCATGCTGGCGAGATCGACTTCGCGTTGCGCAACGATAGCCTCAATGGCAACCGTGCGCCTGGCCAATGAGTGTCCCAGCCAGGCGGTCGCAAAGTAGCCGGCACTGTTCAGGCCTGCCTGGAGGAACAACGCAGAGTCACCGCCGAGAAACAGCACATCGAAAAGTTGTTCGCCCAGAATCCCGATCGAGGCCAGCGCGGCATAGAACAGTGTCAGCCGCCCCATCGCCATCAGGCCGGCGGCGGCCAACGAGGGAAGCAGCAACAGGCCGAGGCCGCTGGCAACGCCGCCGCTGGCATACAGCATCAGCGTGACCGCGACCACATCCAGACCGACATAGGTCGAGAGCTGTAAATGAAAAGGCGGCTGCCGCCACAGGATCGGTGCAAAGGCAACGACGGTGAGCGCGATGTAGATCAGATTGACGTATACAAATACGCTCCGGTTGTAGGAACCGAAGGGGATGCTGTTGGCCAGCCATATACTCGAGCCGACCAGGACCAGGGCGACGATCAGGCGGTAGCAGTTGAAATACAGCAGTGAGTGCCAGTGCTCGGCCCCGGCCTCGTCGCCCGTCTTCAAGATCGGATCAGACAGCGTTAATGACAACTGCGGCTCCTGCAAGAACGCGCGCGCGCGTCCAACTGAGCAAGGTTAATTCTTCGCAATACGCCGGTGCTCCTCGCTGCAAAAATATTCATCCCGGAACTCAAGGGACTCGCTGCGCGGCAGATGAACACCACATACCTTGCAGCGAACCATGTCTTCGGCAACAGAGCCCGGCGACTGCTTCGGCCAGTCGCGTCGCCGCGCGCCACTCTTGATTACCATGTAGGCGATGATGAAAACGGCGATTAAGAGTAGAAATTTGCCCAAAAGCCTCACCATGCGGTAGTTGATCGAGAACCACAGCCAGTCAACGACAACTGCCGGTATGCGTCATATCAGGCCGCTCAAAATCGGGGCGCTCGTATTCGGGGGCTCATAATTGTACATCCGCACCAGCGCTCCAAGCGCCATCTGTGCCTCGCCTGCCGCGCTTTATCATGGCCAGGTGATCATGGCCAGGTGGGTCTGATGCGGGACGTCACCTCCTGCACCCAGGCGTAATCCATGTATCCGCAGCGTGCCAGGGACTGCATTCTCACGATGTCGACCAGGCCATTTTCTATTACGGATTCCTCGATATGTACGCCAACGACCTCCCCAAGTACCAAGTGCCATTTGGTTGGCTTGCGGGAGAGGCCTTTGAGGTTGATCGTCTCAATCCATTTGCACTCAAATGAACACGGCGAAGCGGCTACACGTCGAGGCTTGACGATGCGGCTTGTAGCAGAATCTATACCGAGCAACGCAAACTCATCGACTTCCGGAGGCGCCGGCAGCGAACTTCGGTTCACCGCTTCAATTTGTGATCGCGTTGCCAGGTTGTAGACGAACTCCCCGGTCTCAGTAATATTGCTGATCGAGTCTTTCAAAGTATTGCTCGAAAAACCGACGATCCAGGGATTCTCCGACAACATGTTGAAGAACGAATAGGGGGCGAGATTTCCAACTCCCGTGCCCGAAACTGTGGAAATCCACCCGATCGGGCGCGGCGCAACAATCGCCTTCAGCGGATCATGTGGCAACAGCGTCCGGTCGCGCTCGGGTGGTTCAAAGAACATCGTTGAGATCCCGGCTAGCCGGTTGGCACAGCGCGTCGCGACAGATGCGTAACATTGCGACGCACCCGCTCCATTGTTTGCCTCGCGCGGCGCTCCGACGTTGCCTTTGGCAACGCTTGGTTGTTCGACCGCGGCAAGAGCAGTTTCAGCGGCTGCGGATGCGCATCGCTCACGGGGTGGTCGGGGTGAGAGGATTCGAACCTCCGACACCTGCGTCCCGAACGCAGTACTCTACCAGGCTGAGCTACACCCCGACGGCGGTCGTCCTCGAACCCGTCTCCCAATCGCTCCTGTCTGGCCGGGAGCCAACACTGTTGCCAACGCACGTGCGCGATTTCGAGATTGGTACTAATAGTTACGGCTGACCGCAAAGGTCGCCAATTCTAACAAACAATTTCTGTATTTTGAATTTGCTACCCCGGCGAGCTTATCCTTCGCTATTCCGGCCTCGGCTTCGGCTTTGCCACGCGCATAGTCAAGCGCGCCGCAATTGTGTATCGCCTCCATCACGCGATCAAAATCGGTCTCTGCAGGTTCGGACACCGCTTTTCGGATCAGGTCCTGATACTCGGGAGCGGCGTTGCGCAAAGCGAATATCAGGGGCAGAGTCACCTTGCCCTCAGCGAGGTCATCGCCGAGGTTCTTGCCGGTGTTTTCGAGTTCCCCGGAGTAATCAAGTATGTCATCGACAAGCTGAAAAGCAGTGCCGATATGCGCGCCATAGGCAGCGAACGCCTCCTCCAGTTCCGCTGTCACGCCGGAAAGAATTCCGCCCAGGCGACCAGCCGCCTCGAACAGCTTGGCCGTTTTCGATCGCACTACCCGAAGGTAGTCGTCCTCGGTCGTTTCGATGTTGTGAATATTGAGCAACTGCAGCACTTCGCCTTCTGCGATTGTATTCGTCGCGTCGGCTAGCACCTCCATGACACGCATATTGTCCACGTCAACCATCATCTGGAACGCACGCGAGTACAGAAAATCACCCACCAGCACCGATGCCGGGTTGCCGAACGCAGCGTTTGCCGTGGCACGGCCCCGCCGCATGCTCGAGTCATCTACAACGTCATCGTGGAGCAGCGTTGCGGTGTGGATGAACTCGATAACGGCTGCCAATTGATGGTGCGCCCTGCCCTGATACCTGCACGCGCCTGCCACCAGGACCAGCAGGGCCGGCCTGAGCCGCTTACCGCCGCTGGAAATGATGTACTCGGCGACCTGCCTGATGAGGACGACGTCAGAGGCCAGCCGCTCGCGGATAACCGAGTCCACGGCTCGCATATCGTCGGCAATCAGGTCGGTAATCAGTTTCGGAGCCACAGTAGTCGTCAAAAACAAGTGTCCGCAAAAAAAAGCGGGGATGGTAGGAAGGCGGGCTCAGCAGTGTCAAGGACGCCCCGCGGCAGCCCTCCGGACTTGCAGCTACAAGCCGTTACGCCTTGCGTAAGCCCTTCTTTTTTTGTAGTATGCCCGGCTTTTCCGCGGCCCTCTCAGGAGCTCGAACATGTATGCGGTTATCAGGACTGGCGGCAAGCAGTACCGGGTGTCATCAGGCGAAAAAGTCA
>JBFKXV010000030.1:0-12530 GCA_041637935.1 Burkholderiales bacterium
AGGGGCTGGCGTGACCCGGCCCTTGTTTTGTCGTCCAAACAGACTCACTAGATATGTCCAGCTATCGTGGTGTGCACGATATCGGTGGTTTGCCGGGTGGTGAAGTCGTGCCGACCGAGCACGACTACGCGTTGTGGGAGAAACGCGTCGACGCCATGATGGTGCTGTTATCGAAAAAAAATCTGATGACAGTGGATGAATTGCGCCGCAATATCGAAAGCCTTGGCGCCGATGCCTATGACAAGATGAGTTATTACGAGCGCTGGATATACGCGATTGCGCAGACTCTGATTCAGCGCGGCGTCATCAGCATTGATGAACTGGGCCGGCACATCGCGGCTGTTCAGGCCAGAAGTGATGACGGAAACTGAATCAGTATCGCCGCGCTTCGAGGTGGGCGACCAGGTGACGGTCCGTGCCGCGTATCCGATCGGCCATGTTCGCACACCCTATTACATCCGCGGCAAGTCGGGCGTGATTGAGCGCTTCTGTGGCGCCTACGCCAATCCCGAAGAACTGGCGTATACGCGTTCGGGGCTGCCGAAACAGCCGCTATACCGGGTGCGTTTTCGGCAAACCGACGTCTGGCGCGATTACCGGGGCCAGCACAGCGATACAGTAGACCTCGAAATCTATCAACATTGGTTAGAACCTGTCTCATGATCGTTCACGCGATGCGTTACGCTCACGAGAGGGATGTCTGGCCGCTGCAGCAACTGTCTCGTGAAAGTTGGGAGATGGCGAATCGATTCGGACGGGCGGGTTGTGAGCGTAACCCTTCGGGCTGGGGCGCGTTTTTGTCCTTGGCGTTATTACTTGCTCCTTGTTTGGGCCGGGCAGTTTGTCTTGGCCCGTATGTCGGCGTCGCGGGAGCCTAGCCAGAAGCCAAAATCAATCGTCCCCATCGCACGCGCAAACAATCATGAGATAGGTTCTTGGCATGAGTGATCAGCACCAACACGAACATGGCGTGCCGCATCGGCATCCGCTGCGCCCCGATCAGGATGACACGTTGACCTACTGGCGGGCGATGGAAATTGCTCTGCGTGAACTGTTGATAGATAAACACATCACGACCGCTGACGAGGTACGACGCGAAGTTGAAGCAATGGATAACCGTTCGCCGGCGCACGGGGCGCAGGTCGTGGCGCGCGCCTGGACTGATCGGCAATACCGTCAACTGTTGCTATCCGACGGCAACGCTGCGTGTGAGGCGCTCGGACTCGAGCGCGGCCTGTACAAACTCGTCGCTGTCGAGAACACGGACAAGGAGCACAACGTCGTGGTTTGCACCCTGTGCTCGTGCTATCCGCGCTTCCTGCTCGGGTTGCCGCCCGACTGGTACAAGAGCCGTAACTACCGCTCCCGCATGGTCAACAGCCCTCGCGAGGTATTGCGCGAGTTTGGAACGACGGTTGCGGATGACGTCGTTATCCGCGTCCACGATTCAAATGCAGACATGCGATATCTGGTGGTGCCGAAGCGCCCTGCGGGGACCGACGGCTGGAGCGAAACGCAACTCGCCGCCCTGGTCACCAGGGACGCCATGATCGGCGTCGCGCTCGCCCGCCAACCCTGAGCGTTTCGACACGCTGCTGCGGCTGCCCGCCGCGGCTGCCCACCGTTTTTACTGCCGTTGCTCTCAAGACTGTCAGTAACTGACCGTTGTCAGCACATGGAAGTCATTGATTATGACGATCAAGGCCTTGGTGCTGGCTGGCATCGGGGATGTCAACGGTGCCTGATCGTTTCGATGCGGCTCTCGGTTGCGAGCGGAGTTGGCACTCTACTTGCAGTTCTCGTTCCCGACAAACCACAGAGTCAGCAATGTACCCAAGAAAGTTGGCGTGACCATGAGCCTGCATCCGGATCGCACTTACAGCGTTGCGGAGTTAGCGGCGGCCATTGCCGCTGATAGATGGAGGCTGGCTAGTGTCATCCGATCTTCGCGCACTTGACCGTCAACTTCTGCCAATGATTTCGCAGGACACATTACAAAGAGGCGTATCGGTCCTCAAGCGGACCATCACGGTGCGCCAGCCGCGCCGCTTCCGCTTGCCCGAGAAGGGTGAAACCATTTCGCACGGCGATCGCAATTACAGCATCGGCGAAAAGCTTGGCCGCGGCGGCTTCGGCGTCGTTTATGAATGCAGTGATGAGTGGGGCAACGCGCTGGTTGCCAAAGTGATCCTGCCGCACGACCGCCCATATGCAGAAGTACGTGAGAGCTGGTTGCAGGAAGCAGGCAAACTGATGGACCTGCGACATCCCAACATTACTTTCGTGCGTGATGCATTCGAGCATCAGGACACGTTCTACCTGATCATCGAGCGATGTAATTTTCCCTTGATTCAGGTGATCACCAGTATTGGACTGGATGCGGAACGCTGGCTGCCGTATGTCGCCCGTGACGTGCTGCAAGCGCTCGATTACATCCATGCGCACGGATACATTCACAAGGACCTGCATCCAGGAAACGTGTTTGTGGTTGAATCACGGCAGCAGGCAGCGTTCATACACCGCATCGTGCGCTCGTTCAAGATTGGCGATCTGGGCTTGACCAGGCTCGAAACCGACGTGCGGGCTTTTCAGACAAGATTGGCGGAATGGATGCGTCCGCCGGAAATTATCGACCCTCGCACGTTCGGCGTCAGTGGCCGGCAAATCGATATCTATCAGGCGGGTCTGCTGCTGCTGTCGCTGCTGCTCAAGGAAATTCCCTACTTCACCAGTGACGAGATTGTCGAGGGAATTCCGCAGCAAGTCGCACAGGATCACGCTTCGCCCTACGCGCCCGTGATCGCTCGCGCCTTGCGCCGCCATGTTGAATGGCGCACCCAGACTGCATTGGAGTTTTGGCGCGAGCTTTCCGCCGTGACTAATTCTTCTTGAACCGATTTCTTCTTGAACCGATTTCTTCTTGAACCGATGCCTTCTTGCATCGATTCCTTCCCGAACCGGTAACGCCTGAGTGGGTTATGACGCGGGCATTTTTCTCGTCGCGAAGTAAATTTCGACCACAACGAAAATCAGGAACCAGACCAGAGCCCACTCGGCGATCGACAGGCCGAGGAAACGCCACAGTACTTCGGTGCAGTCGCCGGTGCCGCGAAAAATCATCGGCAACGCTTCTGCCAGCGGAAAAGTGTCGATCATGAATCCGAGGTCGGCGCCGCAGTCATATATCTGCGGCGGGTTGTGTTCCAGCCAGGCGTGGCGGGCGGCCACGCCGGCACCAAGTCCGGACAGCAATATGATTGACCCGGAGTAGGCCCACCGCCCCCATCCGCGTGGATCTTGAATCGCTGCCGCCAACGCAATCAGGCCGACACCGATGAACGCATAACGTTGCAGAATACACATCGGGCAAGGTTCGAGGTCCATGACGTGCTGCAAAACCATTGCATACGCAATCAGCCCGGCGCATGCCGCAAATATTCCTGCGTGGATCCAACGACGCTTAATTTTCATCAGATTCTTCTCGCGGACTGTTCAAGCTCGGTGTCACCATGGCGCGGATCGCGCCAGGTACATAGTTGGCACTGCACGGTTAACTGTTGTGCTGACCCTAACAATAGTCATTCCTGCGCCGGACTGACTGCGCCGCGATCGACGGTGTAGACGCGATCGAGCAATTCACGCGAATGGGTCAGACCCGATTCGGTCAGTACGATGGCCACACCCTCTTCACGCAGGCCGCCAATCACCTCTGCCAACCGTACCGCCAGCACCGGCGCAACACCTTCGAACGGCTCGTCGAGTAAAAGCAATTTGGTGCCGCACATGAGAGCGCGAGCCAGTGCCACCAGTTTCTGCTGGCCGCCGGATAACAGCAAGGCTTTGCGGTGGGCAAACTCGCGAACCTCCGGGATGAACGTGTAGATTTTGTCTAATCGTGCCGAGGCGTCTGTGATTCGGGCTGACCAGGCAGGAATTAATACATTCTCTTCCACAGTCAGGTCCGGCACCAACCGCCGGTCTTCGGGCATATAGCCAATTCCATTGCGCGCACGCGCATGCGTGGGTGTTTTGGCGAGCGCTGTTCCGTCGAACTCGATTGAACCGGCGCTTGGTTCCAGCAAGCCCATCACAGTGCGCATCAGCGTCGTTTTGCCCGCGCCATTGCGGCCGATCAGGCCGGTGAATTTTCTACTCGGGACCTCCATATTGACACCGCGCAAGACACCAACCGTGCCAATCGAGACGTCCACGTCCTTAAGCTGCAGCATGGCCGCCTCCTGGCTTCACGTGAAGTGTTTCGCCGATGATGTACTTGCGAACTTCCGGATCGTTAAGCGCAACCTCAGGTTCGTCATCGGCAATGATGCGGCCCTCCGAGAAGGCCAGCACCCGATGCGTGTAGCGGTTGATGACTTCCATATCGTGCTCGACGAAAAGTACGGTCACCTTTTGCTTTCGCACGGCCTCCATGACCAGGTCCATCAATACGAATTTTTCCTCTGCCGACACACCCGATGTCGGTTCATCCAGCAGCAGGATTTTGGGTTGCGCCACCATCGCCATCGCGATGTCCAACAGTTTGCGGACACCTTCGGGCAGCGTTCCCGCCGACATGTCGCGATACGAATGCAGGTCAAAGCGCTCGAGCATCGCCTCGATAGCATCGGCGCGCGTTCCATCGGCGCTGGCGGCGTGTCCCCAACTGCCCCCTGCTGATGCGACGATGCCCACGCCGACCAACAAATTGTCGCGTACCGAAAGCGTGTCAAATAACTGTGGAATCTGGAACGAGCGGCAAATGCCGAGCCGCGTGATCTGGCGCGGTCCAAGCGAGGTGATGTTGCGACCGTCAAACATGATCGATCCGCTGGTTGGTTTCAGATAGCCCGTCACCATGTTCAGAAAAGTCGTTTTTCCGGCGCCATTACTGCCGATCAGGCCGACCACCGTATCTGACTCGACACCGATGTTGATGTCGGCCGCAGCAGTGACCGCGCCAAAGCTTTTGTGCAGATTTCTCGCTTCAAGAACGACGCTCACGTTACCCCCCGGCTGGCACGTTTGAATAGCGACCAAAGGCCGCCGGGCAGAAACATGATCACCATTAACATGGTGATGCCGAGTGCCATCTGCCAGGTGTTGGGTGAATACTCGTAAGCAAAGCTTCGTATGCTTTCGAAAATGGCGGCACCAAGAAACGGCGCCAACACGCTGCCGGTTCCCGACAGTATGGTAATGAAGACGAACTCTCCGGACGTCGTCCAGTACGCCATTTCCGGATCGATATGACCGACGCTAACGGCCATCAGCGCGCCGCCCAAACCGGCAAGCACCGCTGATATGACGTAATGCAAGTGAATGGTGTTGGCGACCGACGCCCCCATATACTCGACGCGCAGTTCGTTGTCGCGAATCGCTTCGGCGAGCCGCCCGCGATGCGATTTGAGGTAATAATGCATGAGCACGGCGCAGATCCAGCAAATCAATACGGTCAGCGCGAAGAGCAGGTAGCGCTCGTAGGTAGTGCCAGCGATATGCACACCGAATAATGTTTTGACAGTGACGTTGTATCCATCGGTGCTGCCAAGCGAAGAGGTCTTGACCAGTAGCCCGTAAAGAATCATCGAAAACGCCAGTGACAGCATGGCGAAGAAGATGTCTCGATACTTCCTGAGCAACAACGCCAGTATGGTGGACACCGCCGCTGTAACCGCGACCGCTGAGCCAATCATCACAGCGAGTTCGGTAATTCCAAATAAAGGCTCGAGCGTGCCGGCGGCATAGGCGCCCAGGCAGTAGTACAGCCCATGACCGAAAGATACCAGGCCGGTTCGCACCAGCAGCATCATTCCAAGTACGACTACGCCGTAACAAAGCGAAACAGTGAACAGGAACATCGCCCAGTTGGGCAACAATGGCGTAAACGCCAACAGAACTGCCATTGCCCCGGTCAGAACGGCGATGGTCCTGTCGAGTTTCATATCTTGCGTGCCTCCTGGGCGCTAAACAGCCCTTTGGGACGCGCGATCAGCACGGCAGCCATCACAAAGTAAATACTGAACAGGTCGAGTTCCGGGCGGTAATGAATCGTTGCGGCGCGCACGATGCCAACCAGCAGCGCGGCCAGTGCTGCGCCCGGCAAGCTGCCAAGACCACCGATGACAACCACCGCGAACGCCAGCACGATGGTCTCGGCGCCGATGCCTGGTTGAACGGAAATCATCGGTGCAGTCAGCGCGCCGCCCAAAGCGCCAAGCATGGCGCCCAGCGTAAAAGTGACAAAGTAGACGAGACTGACGTTAACACCCTGCGATGCCGCTATCTCGCGGTCGTAAATGACCGCAATGAGAATTTTTCCGTAGCGCGTTTGCGTCAGCACCCAGGCCAGCAAGCCGCCGATGACAATTGATACCGCGAGAAGCAGCAAGTTGTAATTGGGGTAGGTCAGCTCACCAATATCGAAGCTGCCCAACAAACCATATGGCTGGTATAGAAAGTACGGGTCCACGCCCCACACCAGCTTGATGAAGTCCTCGAGGATGAGGAACGTTGCATAGGTCACCAGCACCAACACTATTTCATCGCGGCCATACATGAACCGCAATAACCCACGTTCCAGCAAAGGGCCGGCGACAATGCCGACCAGGATCGCCGCCAGCAGCATGATCGCGTAGGATCCCAGCGGTGGATAGCCCTGTTCCAACCAGTGGCCGGCCAGCGATGCCGCAGTATAGGCACCCAGAGCGAACAGGCTGCCGTGTGCGATATTGAGGATCTTCATCACGCCGTAGATCAGCGTCAGGCCAATGGCCATGATGAACAGCCACGATGAATAAATCAGTCCGTCGACGAGAACGGCAATCAGTTGTGTCATCGTTGAATCAACATTCGCGTGCAATCAAGTGAGCGCACTGCGCCGCGGCGCGTTTGTATGCCGATCAAGCTTCGATCACCACCTGCCCGGCTGCAAACCACCTTTGATCCATTCAATGCTGCGCACACCTTCTGGCGGCTGGATTTGCTCGACCGGGTAGTACTTGATGTTTTCAATGATGATCTTGCCGTCAACGGTACGCGTCGTTCCGTAGGCCGTTCCTGTCACGGCCTGGTGACCTTTGCCTAATTTCATCATGACTTTGCCACTGGGTGATGCAAAGGTGAGGTATTCGAATGCGGCAATCACCTCTTCCGTGTTCGGCATGCGATAGGCCTGTTCCATGCCTTCCTTGACGCCGGCTGCGGCCCCCATCGGTATGGCACTCTTGACTTTCTCGAGGCGGGCCCGCTCGTAAGCCGCCTTCAAACCGAGAAATGCCTGCGCGATACTGTATGCAGGGTAATTCGGCTCGAGGCCTGTCTTGGCCCGGTAAATTCTGCGTAACCATTCGTTCAACTCGCTGTTGGGCGCAAACACGCCGTTCGGGCCGCGGGCGCCAACGATAGTCCCATCCGGTATGTTCCCCACCAGACGATGCAGGTTCGGTTCCCCCGCGATCAGCAACAGACCGCTGCGCCGGAACAGGCCGCGCGGTGTGGACTGCAGCATGAATGCTTCGAGATCACCGCCCCACAAACTTGAATGGATCACTTCCGGACGGCCTTGCATCAATGCCGAGATCTCGGCGCCGTATTGACCGGCGCCGAATTTGGGCATCTGCGAGGTGGTGACTTTTGCTTGCGGGCGCAGCACCTCCAGCACCTCGGTCCAGTCGTTCCATGAATCCTGCCCCCACGCATAGTTCTGGTTGATGCCGGCGTAAGACTGTAAGTCTGGACGGGTCTCGAGCAGGTAGCGTGCACCGGCAACAGCATCCATTGTGGAATGCGCGCGGGTGCGAAAAACATACTTGTAGGAGGTTTCCTCGAACACACGCGGTGTCCCGCAGTCGAACAGCACGGTGAGCTTCTTGAGTTCTTCAGCGACTGGCGGAATGGCGAGGCAGTCGCCGCTCGAGATGTAGCCAATCACGAAATCGACCTTCTGCCGTTCGACCAGGTTACGAAATTCCGCGACTTGCTTGGTCGCGCCGCCCGCCTCGTCGATAATGACCAACTCGATGGGCACACCAGACAAACCAATTGAGCCGTACGGTGCTGGAACTTTGCCGGCGTTGAGCGATTCAACGATTGCCTCCGCCGCAATCCGAGCCGGTACACCGAATGGGCCGGCCGCTGGGCCGGACAGAAAAGTCACCAGACCGATGCGAATGGGTTGGTCAGATGCGTGCGTTGGCGGGCCCGCAAACATCGCGCCTGCGACAAGCACCGCGATGGCGGCCAGGCCGGCTTTGAGCGGCCGCGCAATACGTAACAAAGCCTTATGTGACAAAGCCCCCATTTGCGTTTGTTCTCCTCAGTAAACACCCGACAGGCGAGCATTATTGATTGTTGGTCCGGTACCCGTTCGCACCGGGGGAAACACCGGACGTATTGTGGACCGCGAATGTATCAGCCCGCTTATCAATCAGCAACACGCGCCCAATTAAATCAGCACGGCGTGCTCAGTCGGCTTGCGCCAGTAGTTTGTCGATGGTCGCCTGGCATTGAGCGAGATAACCTCGCCCGAACAGGTTGAGGTGATTGAGCAAGTGATAGAGCTTGTACAGATGCTTGCGCACACTGTAACCCGGCTGCAGTGGCCATGCGGCTTCGTATGCAGCGTAGAACTCGGCCGGGAAACCGCCGAACAGTTCGGTCATCGCGATATCTGTCTCGCGGTCACCGTAATACACGGCCGGGTCAAAGACAACCGGTTGACCGTCGCCCAGAAATGCGACGTTTCCGCACCACAAATCGCCGTGCAACAAGGAGGCGGCCGGGACGTAGCCGACGAACAACCGCGGCAGGTGATCGAGCAACTGCCGCCCGCTCGATTGCAAACGTTTGTCGTATCCATTGCGGGCCGCCAAATCAAGTTGAAATCCGATACGCCGGCCACGGACGAATTCAATCCAGTCGTCACAATAGTCGTTGCTTTGCGGCGTCGATCCGATGGTATTGTCGCGATGCCAGCCGTAGCGTTGCTGTTCACGGTGATGCATCGCCGCAAGGCCACGACCGAGTTGGCCCCAGTCCGGCGTTGCTCCTGATCTCAGCTCGCTAGCGTTCTCGAGTACAAGTTTCTCGAGTACCAGCCAAGCGTATTCTTCGTCGTTGCCGCGACATATCGGCATTGGCACACGCAGCGCATGTGCATCGGCCAGGTCGCGCAGTCCATCGACCTCGGCTGCGAACATGTCGGAATGTGTCGCGGCATTCAGTTTGACGAAATAGCCGCTGTTGTGATCGCCGATGATGACCGTGTTGTTGATGCATCCACCCGAAACCGGGCGGATGTACTCGACTGTGAACGGCTGCCTGGTGCAGGCGCCGAGTGAGGCGCCGATCGATTTCCAGACGGGTGCGCTTCGGCCAGGAATGGGCATGGTGGCAGCGTGATCAGGTTGCACGCAAAGCCGACCGTGCTCAACCGGATAGCGATTTGCGCGCCGCCTGGATTGCGCGCTTGACCTGTTGCGGGGCGGTACCACCGACGTGGCTGCGCGCAGCAACAGCGCCGTCAAGCGATAGCTGCGCCAGGGCGTCTGCGTCGATCAAGGGAGAGAACTGCCGTAACTCCTCGACCGACAAGCCTGCGAGGTCAACGCCTTTGTCAGCCGCCAACCGTACTGCGCGGGCAACTGCCTCATGCGCTTCCCGGAACGGCAAACCCTTCCTGACGAGGTAATCGGCAAGATCAGTCGCCGTGGCAAAGCCTTCCTCGGCGGCGGCGCGCATGGCATCACGATCCACCTCGATTCCGGTTAACAGGTCGGCGTAAATGCGCAGCGAGGTGATAATCGTATCGACGCTGTCGAACAACGGCTCCTTGTCTTCCTGGTTGTCTTTGTTGTATGCAAGCGGCTGGGCCTTCATCAGTGTTAGCAAAGAAACAAGATGGCCATTGACGCGCCCGGTCTTGCCGCGCACCAGTTCCGGGACATCGGGATTTTTCTTCTGTGGCATGATCGAAGAGCCGGTGCAAAAACGGTCCGCCAGACGCACGAACCCAAAGCGCGGATTCATCCACAGAATCAGCTCTTCTGACAGACGTGACAGATGGGTCATCAACAAGGCGGCGTCGGCGCAGAATTCGATTGCAAAATCACGATCGGATACCGCGTCGAGTGAGTTTTGACATACGCCGTCAAAGCCGAGCTCACGCGCCACCTGCTCGCGGTCGATAGGAAACGTCGTTCCGGCGAGCGCAGCGGCACCCAGCGGCAACAGGTTGACTCTTGCGCGGCATTCGATGAAACGCTGCGCGTCGCGCAACGTCATCTCGTAGTAGGCCATCAAATGGTGCGCGAACGAGACCGGTTGCGCGACCTGTAGATGGGTAAAGCCCGGCATCAATGTGTCGACATGCTGTTCCGCGAGATTGAGCAGATTGGTCTGAAACGAGTGCAGCAGGCGCAGAACTTCGTCAATCGCGCGGCGTAAATAAAGCCGCATATCGGTTGCTACCTGGTCGTTGCGCGAGCGGCCGGTGTGCAAGCGCTTGCCTGCATCACCCACCAATTCGGTCAACCGGTGCTCGATGTTCAGGTGTACGTCTTCGTTATCAATCGACCACTGGAAGCCACCACTGGCGATCTCCTGCGAGATCGCGTCGAGGCCGCGCTCGATGTCGGCAAGGTCTCCGGCCGTGAGCACGCCGCAAGCATGCAACATCCTGGCATGCGCGAGAGAGCCCTGAATATCGAATTCAGCCAGGCGCTGGTCAAATCCGACCGACGCAGAGTAGCGCTTCACCTGGTCAGCGACAGGCTCGCTGAACCTGCCGGACCAGGCCTTGTCGTGACTCTTTTTGTTGTCACTCGATTTCTTTGTCACCAGTTTGGTTTCCACTTGCGCGGTTAGGGTTGTCCGGTTGCACCGTGTGCGACGCCAAATCGGAACCGGCGTCCAGCTTGTGTGGGCGAAAGGCCCTTCGGTCCGAAGTGTGCAGGATTTGCGGACTCGCAGACCAGCCGTCCGGGTCCAATGCTTGCATCTGTTGTTTCAAGTGATGGCAAGTATAAATCAGAACCCTTCGACCAATACGCTGCCGGATTTCCGAAATCTTGGCGTCATGCTGTCGATATTCGTTTTCGTAACGACAGTTACCTTGCTCGCCGAAGCGCTGCGCCACGATTCGCTGGCGGCGTGGCTGGGTGCGGCCGCCGCCGCAGTCGCCTTCGTATTACCGGTTACCATCATTTCGCTGTTGATTCTTGGTATCGGCACGCCCTGGCTGCACCGGATCGATTTCCGCGTGGCAGTGGTTTGTGTCGTGATCATCGAGCTGCTGGTGGTCACGGCACTGGTGCAGTTTGTATGGTTGTTGCTTCCTGACGCCGATGGGTTCAATACGCTGTTGCGCTGTTGGCTTTTCACGGCGACCGTCAGCCTTGTGTTGATCGGTTACTTTGACTTGCGCAACAGGGCGCTGTCTCCCGCCCTGACCGAGGCCAGGCTGCAGGCTCTGCAGGCACGCATTCGCCCGCATTTCCTGTTCAACAGCCTCAACGCGGTGCTCAGCTTGATGCGTGCCGAACCGCGCCGCGCCGAGACCGCGCTGGAAGATCTTTCCGAGTTGTTCCGCGTGCTAATGGCAGACAACCGCAAATTGATCCCGCTGCAGCGGGAGCTCGAGCTGTGCCGCCAGTACCTGGAAATCGAATCACTGCGGCTGGAGGATCGGCTCAATGTTGAATGGCGTACCGATTCGCTGCCGGAGGATGCCATGGTGCCACCATTGATCCTGCAACCCCTGCTGGAGAATGCGGTGTATCACGGAATTGAGCCGTCTTCGCAGGCAGGCACGATCAACATTGATATCCGTCGCAAAGCCGAGCGCTTGGAGATGGTACTGAGCAATCCGGTACCACAGGCTTCACGCCAACAGACAGGCAACAAAATGGCGTTGGAGAACATCAAGGAGCGGCTTCAATTGCACTTCGATGCTGAAGCCACGCTCACCACCAAATCGGACGATGCGCGCTTCGAGGTGCGCATCGTACTGCCCTACAAGAGGGCGGAGTGATGAACGCCGCTGGTTCAAGAAGGGCAGGGTGATGAGTGCTGGCAAGCTGAGAATCGCGATTACCGATGACGAGGCGCCTGCGCGCAATCGGCTCAGGAGCTTGCTCGAAGACATCGCCGAGATGATCCCGATCGAAGTGTTGGGAGAGGCGGAGAACGGGCAACGGTTACTCGAGCTTCTCGAGAGGCGGCCGGCTGACGTAGTATTGCTGGATATCAGGATGCCCGAAATGGATGGTCTGGAAACGGCGCGTCATCTACAGAAACTGGACGATCCGCCGCATGTGGTGTTTACGACCGCCTACGACGATTACGCAATCAGCGCTTTCGAACTGCACGCCATTGACTACTTGGTCAAACCGATCCGGTTGCGACGCCTTCACGACGCGCTGGCGCGGGCACGATCAATCACGAGGATCTCGCTCGACGTATTGAACGAGGTTGCTGGCAGCGCACGAACGCATCTTTCGGTCAACGAGCGTGGCAAGGTCCGGCTGGTTCCG
>JBFKXV010000031.1:0-12518 GCA_041637935.1 Burkholderiales bacterium
GCTCTCGAGGGCTGGGACAGATTGCGCGTCATCATCAATGCGATGACACGGCTGCGGCTATGCACTGTTGACGGCAGGATGGAGTTTCGCCACAAGGGCAAACCTGAAAATCTGCCCGACGGTTATATGCCCTGGTTCGAAGTGCCGGGCCGTCTCAGTGCCAAATCCACCGTGATCTGCGGTCACTGGTCGGCGCTCGGGCTGCGCATCGAACCGCATCTACTGGCTATTGACGGCGGCTGTTTGTGGGGGCGCCATTTGTGCGCCGTGCGGCTCGAAGACCGCCGGGTATTCCAAATTAACTGTCCGGCGCAGGCAGCTTGAGAGCTGCGGCAATGCGCGCATGGCTGGCCTGTGCGAGTTCGCGTCGCGTTCGGCCGCGCGATTCGATCGCCGGCAAAAAATGAACTTCGGCACGGATGCGCGGAACGGCGACAATCGCCGCCAGCGACTGCATCAGGCTCGTCTCACCGACATAAGCCGCGGCCGGCTCGAGATTACCTTCTTCATCGGTGTAACGAATCGCCACCGGCACGATCTGCGCCGCCTCGTCTACCGCAGGCTGCAGCAGCGAGGGATGAAAACGCAGTAATTGGTCGCCGCAGGTGGTCGTCCCCTCCGGAAAAACCGCGACCGGATCACCTTCGGCAAATGCTTCATGGATGGCGCGATTGATGCGCGTCGCGTGACGCCGGCTGCCGCGCTCGATGAAAAGGGTGCCGGTGCGCGCCGACAGCCAGCCAATCAATGGCCAGCGGCGCACTTCGGACTTTGCCACGAAGCGTACGTCCCACAACGAATGTAAAACCTGGATATCGAGCCAGGAAATATGATTCGCCACGCCGAGGACACGGGCTCCCGGTTTCGGCACTTCGCCATGTGCATTGACTACAACACCCGCGGACCGGACGACACGGCGCGACCAGTTCTGAACGGCGCGCCAACGTTGCCGGCGGCCGTAAAAAGGAAACAGTAGCGCTACAGTTAGAACACCGAGTATGAGTTGAACAATCAGCCGCGCGTAGCGCACGCCTCTCACATGTAACCGCGTCGATGCCTGGCGGCGCTTCATCTCTCAGAGAGCTAATCGAAACGCTTCATTTGTCTCGCCCATGCACAACGCCGCCGGTATCCACGCATCGCGCGACCGACAACAACAATGGCGCAAGAATGAGCAAGGTCAGGGCAGGGCCATGTCAAACGCTTCAGCAAACTGTTCGGCAATTGCGTCGCGAGTGAATTGATGGTTCTGCGGCCCGCGGTGCGCGATCTTGATCGAACCGAGCAATGACGCGAGACGACCGGTTATCTTCCAGTCGTAACCGTTGGCGATGCCATACAGGAGTCCAGCACGGTAGGCATCGCCACAACCTGTCGGATCGACCACTTGCGCTGGCGGGACCGACGGGATTTTGAGTTCCTTGCCGTCGACAAAGATCAACGAGCCTTGCGCACCCTGCGTCTGGACGAAGGCTTTCACATGGCGCGACAGCTCCGCAACACTCTTGCCGGTACGCTCCTGAAGAAGCTTCGCCTCGTAATCGTTGGTGGCGACATAATCGGCCAGCCTGATGAACTCCAGCAACTCATCGCCATTGAACATCGGTAATCCCTGCCCAGGGTCAAAAACAAATGGCACGCCAACCTCGGCGAACTCACGTGCATGCTGAATCATGCCGTCACGGCCGTCCGGGGCAACGATGCCTAATCCGACATCATCAGTGTCGGCAACATGATTTTGATGCGAGAAGCTCATCGCCCCCGGATGGAACGCAGTGATCTGGTTATCATCGAGGTCGGTCGTGATGAATGCTTGCGCCGTGAAAGTGCCGTCTATCTGCTTGATATGTTCCTGCGACAGGCGCAGTTGCTCGAGCCGGTACGCGTAGGGCTGACAGTCCTCGCCGACAGTGGCCATGATCAGCGGGTCACCACCGAGCATCTTCAGGCTGTAAGCAATATTACCGGCGCAGCCACCGAACTCGCGGCGCATGTCCGGGACCAGAAACGCCACGTTGAGAATATGAATCTGGTCCGGAAGTATATGGTTCTTGAAGTGATCGTTGAACACCATGATGGTGTCATAGGCGATCGATCCACAAATCAGCGTTCTCATGCTGTTCACTTCTTTCTGTAGACGATGGATTTATCGGTTCGCAATAGTTATCGGTTCGCAATAAGCATCGAATCGCAATGACTATCGATTGACAACAAATGGTGCAATGCCCAGTGCCTGATAGATGCGGCTCGCATCACGATCGGCCTCGGCGTGGCTTTGATACGGGCCGGCGTGCACCCTGTACAGATTTGCGCTCTGGTACAGATGAATTGAATCTCCCATCCAGGCAATGTCTGCACGCATTCGGTCGACAAATGCCTGCGCATTGTCGCGGCTCGAAAATGCGCCCAGCTGCAGGAAGATGCCGCTTTCGCCCGTCTCGAGCGAACCCGCACGCGGTGGCGGCTGGGTTGCGGCAACAATCGGTGCCGTCGCCGGAATTGCGTCTCCCGGCAGGATCGCCTCGACCTCGACCATGGTGCTGCCGTCATTGATGAAACCGAGCTTGTGGGCAGCGACGTACGAGACATCGATGATGCGCTTGTCGTGAAACGGCCCGCGGTCGTTAACCCGCACGATGACCGAGCGACCGTTGCTCAAGTTGGTCACTTTTACGTAGCTCGGCAGCGGCAGTAACGTGTGCGCTGCTGTCATGGCGTACATGTCGTATTTTTCTCCGCTTGCGGTCTGCTGGCCGTGATAGCGCGTGCCATACCAGCTCGCGAGACCGCGCGCGCGATATGGCTGGCGCGAAGAAAACGGACGGTAGGAGCGGCCAAGCACAGTATAGGGCCGCGTCGTTGCACGGTTGATCGGCTCTGCGCGTGGAACAGCATCGGGCACCCGGTCAAGATCAACCGGTGGCCGGCCACCCGGCCCATCATCACGATAATAGCCTCCCGATTTCTTCGCCGGGGAGCCGCAACCGGCCGCGATCAGTGCTGCCAGCAGTACCACCAGTGAAACTCTGCTTACCGGCAAAATCGTCACGTCTGCACCAAACGGCGATTGGTGCGGATACTCATTAACAAGCCGACGCCGAACAACAGCGTCACCAGTGCCGTCCCGCCATAAGAGATCAATGGCAGCGGCACGCCGACAACCGGCAGCAATCCACCAACCATGCCCATGTTGACAAAAACATAGGTGAAGAAAGTCAACGTGACCCCGCCCGCCAACAGTCGCGCGAACATGGTCGGTGCGTTGGCAGATATAACCAGCCCACGGGCGATCAGCAGTGCAAACATGGCCATCAGAACGACGTTTCCGAGCAGACCGAACTCCTCACCATAAACCGCGAATATGAAATCAGTCGAGCGCTCAGGCAGAAACTCAAGTTGCGACTGCGTGCCGTTGAGCCAGCCTTTTCCAAGAACGCCGCCGGAGCCCATGGCTATGGTCGACTGTATCGTGTGATACCCCGCGCCCAATGGGTCCTGCATTGGATCGAGCAAAGTCAACACGCGTTGCTTCTGATACTCGTGTAACGAATCCCACAAAAAAGGTAGCGCGGCTACGCCGACCAGCACGGTACCGAGCAGCAATCGCATCGACAGTCCGGCAAGAAACAAGACATAGAAACCGGCGGCGGCCACCAGCAATGCCGTGCCCAGATCAGGTTGCCGGGCAATCAATAGCACCGGGACAACGACCAGAAGGGTCGCGGTCACGAAGTTACCGAAACGCAGTACTGCTTCATAGCGGTCGAAATACCACGCAAGCATCATCGGCACGGCGATCTTCATCAGCTCCGAGGGCTGGATGCGGGTAAAGCCGAGATTGAGCCAACGCTGCGCGCCGTTGACTTCAAAACCAAACAGCTCCACAGCAACGAGCAATACCAGACCGACGAGGTACAAAGGCAACGCGATACTCGCCAGGTAGTGCAGCGGAATATTCGCCGCGATCCACATGATGGTCAGCGCGATACCGATGTTTATCGCATGGGCGCTGGTCCTTTCAACGTTACCGCCCGAGGCACTGAACAAAACCATCACACCAATCGCCAGCAGGATGGTGACCAATGCCATGAGCTGCCGATCGAGATGGCGTCCGATAAACGCCAACAACCGGTTAATCACCCGCTGTCTCCTCTTTGCGGGGCCGCGGCGCGGGGTCTTTCGGTTCTATTCCGAGCAGATAGTAGTCGATCACCTTGCGCGCAATCGGTGCCGCAGTACTACTGCCGTGGCCGCCATTCTCGACCAGTATCCCCAGCGCAATTTTCGGCGCCTCGGCCGGTGCAAAAGCAATGAACAGCGCGTGGTCCCGGTGCCTTTCGTCAATTGCCTCTTCATCGTACTTCTGACCCTTCAATCCGATGACTTGAGCTGTTCCGGTCTTGCCGGCGAAACTGTATTTGGCACCCCAGCCCGCCCAGGCAGCGGTACCGCCGGGCCGCGTGACGTCAGCCATTGCGTCGCGCACCAAATCGAGGTGGCGCGGCTGCAAAGGTACTTCGCCAATCGGGTAGGGTTCGATAGTTTGCAGTTCGTTGGTTTGACTGTCTTGTACGTGTTGTACGACGTGCGGTCGAAAAATGCGCCCGCCACTGGCGAGGATTGCCGTCGCCGAGGCGAGCTGCAACGGAGTCACCAGGTTGTATCCCTGGCCGATACCGACGGAGATGGTGTCGCCCACAAACCACCGCTGGCCAAAGCGCTGCTCTTTCCATTGGCGTGACGGCAGCAAACCGCCGACTTCACCGGCAATGTCGATGCCGGTGCGCTGACCCAGTCCGAATTGCGATATGAACTCGTGAATCATGTCGATTCCCAGATCCTGGGCCAGGCCGTAGAAATACGTGTCGCACGATTCGACGATCGCCTTGTGCAGGTCGACCACACCGTGTCCACCGGCTTTCCAGTCACGGAACACATGACCCGAGCCGCCCAACACGAAGTAGCCGGGATCGCTGATGCTGTAGCCGGGGGTGCGCTTGCCCAACTCAAGCCCCGCCAGCGCCATGAACGGCTTGAAGGTCGAGCCGGGAGGATATACGCCTTGTAACGCCCGGTTATTCAGCGGGTGATCAGGCGAGTCGTTCAGCGCCGACCAGTGCTCCGGGTCAATGCCCTCAACAAACAGATTTGGATCGAAACCGGGCCGCGACACCAAAGCCAGCACACCGCCGGTATCCGGCTCGATCGCGACCATCGATCCGCGATAATCGCCAAATGCGGCTTCGGCAATTTGCTGCAAGCGCGCATCGATCGCAAGCAACAGGTTATTTCCCGATACCGGCAGGATCGAGCGAAGGGTGCGGATAGAGTGGCCGTTGGCATCGGTCTCGACGTGCTCGTATCCGGTCACGCCACGCAAAACCGGCTCGTAATATTGTTCCAGGCCGACTTTTCCGATGTAGTCCGACTTGGTGTAATTGTAGGCACGGCCCTGTTCCTGCAAACCCGCATAATCCGCTTCGCTCATGCGCCCGATGTAGCCGACTACGTGCGATGCGACCTCGTTGTTAGGGTAGTGACGAAACAGCCGGGCGTTGATCTGAACCCCGGGAATGCGGTAACGATTGACGGCGAAGCGGGCAACTTCCTCGTCATTCAGACGCGTGCGGATTGGAATGCTGGAAAAGTCAGGCTCTTCCTCGAGCCGCTTCTCGAAGCGCCGCAGGTCTTTCGGCGTAATCTCGACCAGAGTCGAAAGTTCTTCGATCACCCCGTTCAGATCATCGACCTGGCTCGGCGTAATTTCCAGAGTGTAGGCGGCGTAGTTGCTAGCCAATGTAACACCGTTACGATCGAGAATCACGCCTCGATGCGGTACCACCGGCACGATGTTGACGCGGTTCTGCTCGGCAAGCAGCTGATAATGGTCGTGCTGGATCACCTGAAGGTAAAACAGGCGGGAGAGCAGCACCAGAAAGGTTGCCGCCACCAGTGCGGCGACAACCGCCAAGCGCATCTGGAATAGGTGCAACTCACGTTGGTGATCGCGTAACTCGACCGATCGTCTCACCGCCACCCCATCACTTCACTGACCACAAACGTTGACCCGATGATTGTTGCCGTCACGCTCACTCGCTCTTGACCCGCGAGCGCAACGGCAGCGTCACAATGTGACAGACGACAGGCCACACCAGACTGCCACTGACGCTCGGCAGAAAATACCACCATCCGGGAAACGCATTGGCAGCGGCGATACGCACCGCAAGCACGATCAGCTGGGTAATCAGCAGTATCCCCAGAATGTGCAGCATCTGACCACGCAATCCGAACAGCGATATGCGGCGGTGCCAGGTCATGCCGGCCGCCATCAGGACACAGTAAGCGAGTGCATGCTGGCCGAACAGGCTGCCATCAGCAACATCCATTACCAGCCCCAGCAAGAAAGCCGGTGCAAAGCCGACTTTGCGAGGATGCTGGATCGCCCAGTACAACAGCACAACCGCCACGAAATCCGGTCGAATCATCAGCACCCAACCGGTCAGCGGCAGCATGTTGAGCATGAACGCGACAAAAAAGGACAGCGCGACGTAGGCCGGCTTGGCCGGCATCAGCATTTCATCGGCGTACGCCCTGCCAAAAGCCGCGATCGCCATTAATTCGCCTTCCTGCGGCCGCGATCGACCTGCGCCGGTGCAAGCGGTCTTTCCGGATAGCCGCGCGCGCTTTCCAGCACCATGACATGCCGGTGTGAACCGACGCCGGACGCGGGCCGGGTCATGATGCGGGCGAAAGGATAGGCCGCGTTGCGCTCGATGCTGTCGACAAATGCCACCGGCAGCCCGGCCGGGTAGACGTCGTCAATACCCGATGTCACCAACAGGTCGCCTTGCTCAATATCGGCATTGACCGGCATGAATCGCACTTCCAGCGCACCGTCGTAACCCAACCCGAATAACACCGCACGCAATCCATTACGCACAACCTGTACCGGAATAACCTGCTCACGGTCGGTAATCAGTGAGACCTCCGAGGCCCAGGGATAGACACGATGAACCTGGCCGACCAATCCGAGCGTATCAATGACGGGGGCGCCGCGGCGCACACCATCAGTCGCACCCTTGTCGACGACAACCTGTCTGACGAAGGGGTCCCGGGCCGTGTAGAGAATGGTCGCCACCTGGGCTGACGGCTCGAACCGGGGCCGCAGATTGAGCAGCTCGCGCAGGTTTTCGTTCTCGGCCGCAAGCGCTTTTTGTTTCTGCAACAAACCCGCATTGACGAATGCCTGTTGGTTCAGCTCTTCGTTTTCGGCCTGCAGTGCGGACTGCAGTACGAAGTACTGCGTAACGCGCCGGCCGATTCTCGCCGGCGTATCGGCCAGCTCCTGCAGCGGATAGAGGATCGCCCCGACGACGCCGCGAATATCTTCCATGTAACGGAACCGGGCATCCGCAAACAACAGGACCAGTGACAACAGCGAGAAAAGCGTCAGTCGCGTTACGAGATTCGGTCCGCGTTTGAAGAAGGGCGGTGGCGAGTATTCCATCAGCGCGGGATCAGCGTGCCAGGTGCCCGGCAGAGCCGCCCGGATAACCCGATGGTCATCCGGTCACTCCGCGAGCAACTCAGTCACTGGTAAATATACCCGTTAGTTTGTCCATCTTGTCCAGCGCCAGGCCGGAGCCACGCACCACGCAAGTGAGCGGATCGTCGCCGACGATGACCGGCAAACCGGTCTCTTCCATCAGCAATCGATCGATATCACGCAGCAGCGCGCCACCACCGGTCAGCACCATACCTTTCTCAGCGATGTCAGCACCGAGTTCCGGTGGCGTTTGCTCGAGCGCCGACTTGACCGCGGAAACAATGCTGTTGAGGGGGTCGGTCAGCGCCTCGAGGATCTCGTTACTGGAAATCGTGAAGCTGCGCGGAATGCCTTCCGCCAGGTTACGGCCCTTGACCTCCTTTTCCCTCACTTCCGAGCCGGGAAACGCAGAGCCGATTTCCTTCTTGATCTCTTCAGCCGTGGTTTCACCAATCAACATGCCGTAATTGCGGCGGATGTAGTTGATAATCGCTTCGTCGAACTTGTCTCCACCGACACGCACCGAGCCTGAATAAACAATGCCGCCGAGCGAGATAACGCCCACCTCGGTGGTGCCGCCGCCGATGTCGACAACCATTGATCCAGTCGCCTCTTCGACCGGCAATCCGGCGCCAATTGCGGCTGCCATCGGCTCCTCAATGAGTTCGACCTTGCGCGCACCGGCGCCGAAAGCCGACTCCCGAATGGCACGCCGCTCGACCTGGGTAGAGCCGCACGGAACACAGATCACAATCCTCGGACTGGGCGCAAAGAAACGGCTATCGTGGACTTTCTTGATGAACTGCTTGAGCATCTGCTCGGTGATGGTGAAGTCGGCAATCACGCCGTCTTTCATCGGTCGGATAGCGGTGATGTTGCCCGGCGTTCGCCCGAGCATCTGCTTGGCGGCGAGTCCGACCTCCTGAATGGTTTTCTTGCCGCTAGGGCCGCCTTCCTGTTTGATAGCAACGACGGAAGGCTCGTTCAGAACGATGCCCTTCCCCCGCACGTATATCAGCGTGTTTGCCGTGCCAAGATCAATGGCGATATCGTTTGAA
Organism: Burkholderiales bacterium; assembly: GCA_041637935.1. Classification (GTDB taxonomy): domain Bacteria; phylum Pseudomonadota; class Gammaproteobacteria; order Burkholderiales; family Eutrophovitaceae; genus SG8-40. Next base: position 8,605 of record JBFKXV010000031.1, read on the forward strand.
AAGTATCCAATGAGAAATCCGAACATAAACGTACTTGAGAGTTGTGCCTCTGGGTGCGGGAAAAAAATCCCGGCTATGATAACCTATCGAACTTGGCCGGGTAACAAAAACAGTGCCTTCCGACCCATTTCTAAGGGCTTTTCAGGGATACGCCGTGTACCACCGGGTAAAGCCTGCCTGAGCCATCGGAGGCACTTCGCGGCGGTTGCACGACTCAGCAGTCGCGTCATTCCCAATCCTTCAACATCGCTTCTTTCTGATCCATTTTTCTACCCATGTCACTGACGCTAGACGATGTCAAACGCGTTGCCATGTTGGCACGCATCGAAGTCACCGATGACGAGAGTGAGCAAATCCTCGAGCAACTCGGTGGCATATTCAAACTGATTGAACAAATGCAGTCAGTCGACACCAGCGGCATCGAGCCGATGGCCCACGCACAGGATTTGGTGGCCAGGCTGCGACCCGATGCCGTCACCGAATCTGACGAGCACGAGTCGTTCCAGTCGGTTGCGCCCCAGGTCGAGGCAGACCTCTACCTGGTACCAAAAGTCATCGAATGAACAGTGCCTGCCGTACAACCTACCGGATATGATTGATTCAAGCCTGAAACAGCTGTCGGCGGACCTGGCGGCGAAGAAAATCTCGAGTGTCGAGCTGACCCGCGCCTATCTCGACCGTATCGAGGCAAACAATGCTGCCATCAACGCGTTTGTTACGGTCGATCCCGATGCGAGCCTGGCGCAGGCACGCGCCGCGGATGAACGTATTGCCCGGGGCGAGGCACAACCTCTGACCGGGATACCGGTCGCCCACAAGGACATCTGGTGTGCCAAAGGCTGGCGCACTACCTGTGGTTCACGCATGTTGGAAACCTTTCGCTCGCCGTATGACGCACATGTCATTCAACGCTTCAACGAAGCCGGTGCTGTCATCCTTGGTAAGACCAACATGGACGAATTCGCAATGGGCTCGTCGAATGAGAACTCCTGGTTCGGTCCGGTAAAAAACCCATGGAATACCGACTACGTTCCCGGCGGCAGTTCCGGTGGTTCGGCTGCCGCCGTTGCCGCCGCGCTGGCACCGGCGGCAACCGGCACCGATACCGGCGGTTCGATTCGCCAGCCCGCGGCACTGTGTGGGGTGTCGGGTCTCAAACCGACCTACGGTCTGGTATCGCGCTACGGCATGATCGCCTTTGCCTCGAGCCTCGATCAGGGCGGACCGCTGGCAAGAAGCGCTGAGGATCTCGCCACTCTGCTCGACACCATGGTGGGTTTCGACGCGCGTGATTCGACCAGTCTCGAACGGCCCCCCGAGAACTACGCGCGGATGCTCGATGAACCGCTAACCGGAGTGCGCATTGGATTGCCACGGGAATACTTTGGCGAAGGTATATCGGCCGATGTGCGCAAGTCGGTCGAGGAAGCTATTGACGCATACCGCGAACTGGGTGCGACGACCGTTGAAATCGGCCTGCCAGCGAGCGAACTGTCAGTGCCAGCTTATTACGTCATTGCCCCGGCCGAAGCGTCAAGTAATCTGTCACGCTACGACGGCGTTCGATACGGCTACCGCGCCGAAAGCTACGACGATCTCCTTGACATGTATTGCAAGACGCGCGCCGACGGATTTGGCGCCGAGGTAAAGCGGCGCGTTCTGATTGGCACCTACGTCCTGTCGCATGGCTATTACGACGCCTATTATCTGCAGGCGCAGCGTATCCGCCGCCTTATCGCGCGCGATTTTTCGCGCGCCTTTGAACAATGCGACGTGATCATGAGCCCCACCTCACCGTCGACAGCGTTTCGAATCGGCGACCGCACTGCCGACCCGGTACAAATGTACTTGTCGGACGTTTTCACCATTGCCGCCAACCTCGCCGGTCTGCCCGGCATGTCGATTCCTTGCGGACTCGATATGGCCGGGCTGCCGGTGGGCTTGCAGATCATTGGTAACTATTTCAGTGAGGCACGCATGCTCAACGTGGCGAACGTGTTCCAGAAGCAAACCGACTGGCATTTACGCAAGCCGCCAATCGCAGCAAATTGAGAATGACAGTGAACTGATCATGAATTGGGAAATCGTTATCGGGCTCGAGACCCACGCCCAGCTCTCGACGCAATCGAAGATCTTCTCGGGTGCCGCCACCGCCTTCGGGGCGCCGCCCAACACCCAGGCGTGCGCGGTCGATATTGCACTCCCGGGGGTTTTGCCAGTGCTCAACGTCCGCGCGGTGGAAAAGGCAATACGTTTCGGCATCGCGGTTGGGGCAACTATTAACCATCGCTCAATTTTTGCGAGAAAAAACTACTTCTACCCCGATCTGCCGAAGGGATATCAGATCAGCCAGTTCGAAATCCCGGTCGTGTCAGGCGGTCGTGTCGTATTCAGGGTTGGCGACACGGAGAAAACGGTGCGCTTGACGCGCGCCCACCTCGAGGAAGATGCCGGCAAATCGCTGCACGAGGACTTCCACGGCATGAGCGGCATCGACCTCAATCGCGCCGGTACACCGCTGCTCGAGATCGTCACTGAGCCGGATATGCGTTCAGCCGAAGAGGCTGTCGCTTATGCCAAGACATTGCATGCGCTGGTACGCTGGATCGAGATTTGTGACGGCAACATGCAGGAAGGCAGCTTTCGTTGCGATGCCAACGTTTCGGTGCGGCCGGAAGGGTCCGACCAGCTCGGCACCCGGCGCGAAATCAAGAACCTCAACTCATTCCGCTTCCTGCAGCAGGCCATCGAGTACGAGGCAAGCTGGCAGATCGAGCAACTGGAAGACGGCAACAGCATCGGGCAGGCAACCGTCCTGTTCGATCCAGACAGCGGGCAAACGCGACTGATGCGCACCAAGGAAGAAGCGCACGACTACCGTTACTTTCCCGACCCCGACTTGCTACCGCTGGAAATCGATGAAGCCTGGATCGAACGCACTCGCGCGCAAATGCCGGAGCTGCCGGTCGCCCGCCAAGCACGCTTCCAGAGTGAGTTGGGACTGTCTGAACAGGACGCTGCATCGCTGGTCGCTGACCGTGACAGCGCTGATTATTTCGATGCAGTGTTGGCGCAAGTGAAGGCAGATGATCGCCAAGCGGCCGCCAAGCTGATCGCCAACTGGATCAATGGCGAGTTGGCCGCGGCGCTGAACCGGGCCGAGCTGGAGCTGGCTCGATCACCCGTCACACCAGCGGCGCTGGCCTCCCTGATCAGCCGGATCATGGACAAAACCCTGTCGTCAAAATTGGCCAGGGAAGTGTTCGACGGTCTGTGGCAAGGCGAGGGCAGCGCTGACGAGATCATAGAAAAGCGCGGCCTGCAACAGATATCAGATAGCGGCGCAATCGAACAGCTGGTTAATGACGTACTCGCCGCAAATCAACAGCAGGTCGCCGATTATCGCGGCGGCAAACAGAAAGCCTTCAATTCACTTGTCGGCCAGGTGATGAAAGCCAGCAAGGGTAAGGCAAACCCGGCGCAGGTGAACCAAATCCTCAGACGCAAACTCGACAGCGACTGATCGCTGACGGTTGACGAACTTCAACGGCGATACTGGACGGCGGCGCGCAGCGCAACCGGGCGTGACTACTTGTCCTTGCGCGCCATCAGTTCGCGGTAGCGTTCCTTGTCTGCCTCGTAACGGTCGACGATGCGATCGACACGCCGCTGCTTTGTTTCCAGTTCGGTTTCGAGCTGGGAAATGTCGGACAGGGTGGCATCGATGTTTTCGATCAGCTCGAGCGGGACGGGCTGGCCCGCCTGCTCCAGCGCGGCTTCGCGCTCGCGTAACTCGTTTAGCTGTTCGGTGTAGATGGTAAGTTTCTTCTTGGCGTACTTCACACCCAGTAACGGCGTCTTCAAGCTGCGCTGCTTGGCCACCTCAATCTGCTGTTCCGAGGTGTAGCTCTGCA
>JBFKXV010000032.1:0-12108 GCA_041637935.1 Burkholderiales bacterium
GGCGAGCCGATGACTGTTAACCGTTTGGCGGGTGAGACCAGTCCCTATCTGCAACAGCACGCTGATAATCCGGTTGATTGGTATCCGTGGGGCGAGGAAGCATTGCAGGCCGCACGGCAACAGGACAAACCGATCCTGCTGTCGGTCGGCTACTCGGCCTGCCACTGGTGCCATGTAATGGCGCACGAATCCTTCGAAGACCCGGCGGTGGCCGAGGTGATGAACCGTTTGTTCATCAATATCAAAGTCGATCGGGAAGAACGTCCGGATCTTGATCAGATCTACCAGACGGCACATTCGCTGCTGACCCAACGCGCTGGCGGATGGCCGCTCACCATGTTTTTGACACCCGACCAGAGGCCGTTTTTTGGTGGCACCTACTTTCCGAAGACATCACGCTATGGATTGCCCGGCTTCTCGGGTTTGCTGGAACGGGTTGCTGACACTTACCGTGAACAACGCGCGCAAATTGAAGAGCAGAACAGGTCGCTTGTGGAAGTTCTACAACAGACACAGCCAGCAGGCGACAGCCAGAGCGGTGCGCTTGATGACGCGCCGATTCGTTCGGCGATTGACGCCTTGATTGCCTCTTTCGACCGGCAGCACGGCGGCTTTGGCGGTGCGCCGAAATTCCCGCACCCAGCGGAGCTCGAGTTGTGTCTGTATTTTGCACAAAGCGAAGTGCGGTTGCGCGAGCATGCGCTGTTTACACTCGCGAGGATGGCAACAGGCGGTATTTACGACCAGTTGGGAGGCGGATTCAGCCGTTACAGTGTTGACCAGCACTGGATGATTCCGCATTTCGAAAAAATGTTGTACGACAACGGTACGTTGCTCGGCCTGTACGCTGATGCCTGGCGGCTCGAGCGCAAGCCGTTGTTCAAACTGGTGGTAGAAGAAACGGCGGCGTGGGTAATGCGGGAAATGCAATCTGACGCCGGCGGCTATTTCTCATCGCTCGATGCAGACTCCGAGGGGGCGGAGGGACGCTATTACGTCTGGTCGAGAGATGAGATCCGGCAACTCATCAGCGCAGACGAATATGCCGTGGTAAGTGCTTACTTTGGACTGGACGGTGAGCCGAACTTTGAACGCCAGTACTGGCATTTGCATGTGTTCGAGCAACTCGATGCCGTTGCACCGCGGCTCGAGATGACAACTCAGCGCGCCCGAGAGCTTCTCGACAGCGCCCGCCATAAATTACTCGTAGCGCGGGAACAACGTGTTCGTCCCGGGCGCGATGAAAAGATTCTGGTGAGCTGGAACGCATTGATGATTCGCGGCCTGGCACGTGCAGCGCGTGTGTTCGGACGCGAGGACTGGCTCGAGTCTGCCCGTCGCGCTGCACGGTTTGTTGCTGAACGCATGTTCGACGGCACGCGCCTGCTCGCAACCTTTAAAGATGGGCGGGCTCACCTGAATGCTTATCTGGACGACTACGCGTTTATGGTTCTTGCACTGCTCGAATTTGCGCAAGCGGATTTTCGCAGCGACGAATTCGAATTCGCAGTCGCATTGAGCGAGGCGCTGCTGGCGCAGTTCGAAGACGCGCAGGATGGCGGGTTCTTTTTCGTGAGCCATGATCACGAGCCGCTGATCCTCAGGCCCAAGCCTGGTCATGACAATGCAACGCCATCGGGCAACGCCGTCGCCGCGCTGGCGTTGTTGCGGATTGGCTACATGCTCGGCGAAACGCGCTATCTCGCGTCCGCCGAGCGAGCGTTGCAGCTGTTTGTACCCATGATGACTCAGCGACCAGCTGGATTCGCGACAATGGCTATCGCGCTTAGTGAGCTATTGGTGCCGACTCGGACCGTGATTTTGCGGGGTGACGCGGGGCAACTCGAGCCGTGGCGCCGCGAGCTCTCCGACAGTATTGACAGCGGCACGCTGCTGCTGGCGCTGGATGCCGGAGTGCCGCGCTTGCCGGCCGTGCTGGACAAGCCAGCGCCGGCCAGTGGTGTCAACGCCTACTTGTGTCAAGGCGTTACTTGCCTAATGCCCGTGCAGGATATGGCCGTGTTGCGGGAGCTGATCAAACAGGCCAACGTGCCTGTGACGAAAGCTTGATATTCGCGCGCACAAACGGGGCTCGGTGCGCGAAACGTCGTTAGAATAGCGTTCTGGGCAACCTCTAACAGTCAGGAAAGGCGAAAGCAATGAAAAAGGGGATTATCTGTTTGATGGCGGCCGCAGCTCTGGGGCTGACGGCTCAGGCACACGCGGCAGACGCTGCTAAAGCGCAGGAACTCGCCAAGTCCAAGAACTGCTTGACCTGCCACATGGTGGACAAGAAACTGGTCGGGCCTGCGTTTACAGACGTTGCAAAGAAATACAAGGGCGACGGTGGTGCCGTTGCAGACTTATCGAATAAGGTGATCAATGGATCGAGTGGTATCTGGGGTCCAATACCGATGCCGCCCAATCCAGTGAGCAAAGAAGAAGCGAAGACGCTGGTGGAGTGGATTTTGACGCTTTGATGAGCTGATCTGTCAACGCCAAGAAGCCGGCATTATGCCGGCTTTTTTGTTGCGCTTGAGCCGTGCAACTCAATGAATTTATGCTTAAACTTGGAAGGTATGAAAGCACTGGCCGATAACCTGCGTATTGGTCTTCGGGGCGTTTTAAAGTAGAAGAACGTGGCAGGAGGATGAAAACCAAAAGCGTGCAAGGACTTTTACGCACTGCGTTCGTGGCCGTCCTTGGTGTATTGCTGCTTTCCTTGCACGCTGCCTGTGGCAAGAGCGACGAAACGACTGGCGAGGACGGAGAAGTCGTACGCCTGGTCAGGATCGGGCACGTCGGGCCGCTGACCGGACCATTGGCCCACCTCGGTAACGACAATGAAAACGGGGTCAAGTTGGCGATCGAGGAGGCCAACGCCGCGGGAGTCATCATCGGCGGCGAGAAGATTCGCTTCGAAATGGTGTCGAAGGATGACGAGGGCCGCCCGCAAAAAGGCACAGCCGTGGCCCGTAAGATCGTCAACGCTAAAGTTGCCGGCGTGATCGGTCACCTTAACTCAGACACTACGACTGCCGCGTCGAAGATCTATTTCGATGCCGGAATCGCCCAGATTTCTCCCTCGGCCACTGGCGTTGATTACACCAACAAGGATTACAAGACTGCTTTTCGCGTGCTGGCGAATGATGCGCAGCAAGGCGTGGTGCTCGGCCGTTTTGCCGTCAAGACACTCAAAGCCGTAAATATTGCCGTCATTGATGACCGCTCGGCCTACGGTAAAGGTCTGGTAGATCAATTCGAACACACCGCCAAGGCGGCGGGTGGTGACGTGATCATCCGCGAATTCACCGACACGACAAAGACCGACTTCACGGCGATTCTGACGCGCATCAAGGCGATGGACCCGGACCTGGTCTTTTGCGGCTGTCTGGATTCACAAACCGGACCGATGATGAAACAGTTCAGGAATCTAGGGCTGGCGGTGACTTTCCTCAGCGGTGACGGCTCGCGCACGGAACAGTTTCTTACCCTCGCCGGTGATTCTGCTGAAGGCGCGTACGCCTCATCGCCCGGTGTGCCGTTGGAGTTGATGCCGGGTGGGCCTGCTTTCACAGAAAAGTACCGGGATGCCTTCAAACAGGAAATCCAGCTCTACGCGCCGTACGCCTATGATGCGACCAACGCGTTGATCGCGGCGATCATGCAAGCTGCTTCCATTGATCCTGAGGTGTATTTGCCGGTACTCGCCAACATTGAGCACGCAGGTGTCAGCGGCAACATCCGGTTCGACGAAAAAGGCGATAACAAGGCCAGCAGCATCAGCCTCTACAAGGTGGCCAATGGTCAGTGGCAGTACATTGAGGCGTTCGGCGACGGGAGCTGAACGCGAATTGATGCTCAGTGCGAGGACGGTCAGAGTCATCGCCTCGGGGCGCTGATGTTCGTTGCCGTAATCGCGGCTTGGACATCGGGCGAGTCAGAGCGCTGGAAATATTCCAGCAGCAGATACTGAACCGGTTGGTACTCGCCAGCGTCTATGCACTCTTCATGCTCCGCTCCGCCATGGCGAATGGCGGTCTCGATTCATTGCAAAATTCGCTGTATTTGCGCTGCGCAACTCTGGCGTGATTGTTGTGAAGCGGCCAAGCCTTGGCGGCGCGCAAAAAAAAAGCCAGCACGTAAGTGCTGGCTAAAACAACTCCGCTTGCAGGAGACAACTTGCCGGGAGAGCCGATTAACGATCGCAAGGTTCGCTTGCGAAATCGACGCTACCGTCACGCATAGTGGTCGCAAACTGTGTGCCAGTGTGAGGTGTCAACTTAACAGGCTGAATCGGCGCCGTTTCGGTTTTGGGTCACCGGCCGCAGTCGCTGCAAACATGACCGATCGGGGCAGTATTGCGTACGTGGTTGCGCAGTTTCGAACGAGGCAAGGATGCTATGCAAACACGCAAACAACGTATGAAAGCCGACGCCGTGGATGACCGAACAAGTCAAACCCAGTCCCTACCGGTGAGAAATACGTCATACAAACGTGCCTCGCTGGAACCGGGTTCCGGGGCCCAGTCGTAGCGCCACTTCACCACCGGCGGTAGCGACATCAGTATCGACTCTGTGCGGCCTCCGGACTGAAGGCCGAACAAGGTGCCACGGTCGTATACCAGGTTGAATTCGACATAACGTCCACGCCGGTAAGCCTGGAAATCACGTTCGCGCTCGCCGTAACCATTTTCGCGCCGGCGCGCCACGATCGGCGTATAGGCCTCGAGAAAGTGATCCCCCACACTGCGTGTCAGCGCAAAGCAGGTGGCGAAGTCCGGTGAACAGAGATCGTCATAGAAAACGCCGCCGATCCCGCGTGGCTCATTGCGGTGTTTGAGAAAAAAATAGCGGTCGCACCACGCCTTGTAGTCTGGATAGACATCGGGTCCGAATGGTGTGAGCGCCTGTTTGCAAACGGAATGAAAGTGAACGCAGTCGTCATCAAAGCCGTAATAGGGAGTCAAATCCATACCGCCGCCAAACCACCATACCGCTTCCGCTTGGTTCTTTGTCGCTGCGAAAAACCTGACGTTCATGTGTACAGTCGGGACGTACGGGTTGCGCGGATGAAGAACCAGTGACACACCCATCGCTTCGAAGGTGCGGCCGACGATCTCTGGCCGGTTTGCGCTCGCCGAGGGTGGTAACTTTTGTCCGAACACATGCGAGAAATTGACCCCGCCGCGTTCGAGCAGGTTACCTTCTTCGATCAGCTTGCTGATACCGCCGCCACCTTGCGGCCGAGTCCACGTGTCACTGTGAAACGGCTTACCGTCCAGGCTTTCGAGCTTCGCCACAATGCTGTCTTGCAGACCGACAAAGTATTGCTTTATTTCTGCTGTTTGCATGTCGCCGCTACAAGGTGCTCTTGCGCGCGTTGATCGCCCTGAATCCGATATCGGTGCGCATCTGCTTGCCGTCGAAGTGGATTTGCTCGGCGATCTCGTAGGCGCGCCTTTGCGCAACACGCACCGTGTCGCCCAATGCCGTGACGCACAGTACTCGTCCGCCGCTGGTGACAACCTTGCCGTCGTTCCCGGTGGTCCCGGCATGAAAAACGTGCGCGTCTTCGATGTTCACCGGCAGACCACTGATTTGATCACCCTTGCGCGGTGCCGCGGGATAGCCCGCGGCGGCCATTACCACACCGAGCGCGACGCGCCGGTCCCATTCGGCCTCTATCTTGTCGAGCTCGCCGTTGAGCGCGTGGTCGAGCAGGTCGTACAAGTCGCTCTTGAGCCGGAGCATGATGGGTTGTGTTTCCGGGTCACCGAGCCGGCAATTGAATTCGAGAACCTTCGGCGTCCCGTCCGCTGCGATCATCAGGCCGGCATACAGAAATCCCACGTAAGGCGTTGCCGCGTTCGCCATGCCTTTGACAACCGGTTGAATAACTTCACGCATCACCCGCGCATGAATCGCCGGCGTGACGATCGGTGCCGGCGAATAGGCTCCCATGCCGCCGGTGTTGGGGCCTTTGTCGCCGTCGAGCAAACGCTTGTGGTCCTGGCTCGATGCCAGGGCCAGTACATGCTTACCATCGACAATTGCGATGAAACTGGCTTCCTCTCCCTCGAGAAAGTCTTCAATTACGACGCGTGCACCGGCGACCCCCATGCCGTGTTCGACCAACATCATGTCGACTGCCCGGTGCGCCTCATCTTCGGTCGGCGCAACGATGACGCCTTTGCCAGCGGCAAGTCCGTCGGCCTTGACGACAATTGGAGCACCGCGGGCACGGATGTAATCGTGTGCCGCGCCCGCCTCATCGAACGTTTCATAGTCCGACGTTGGTATGCCGTGCTGTGTCATGAAGGCTTTTGCAAAATCCTTGGAACTTTCCAGCTGGGCAGCAGCTTTGGTCGGGCCGAATATGCGCAAACCGGCGGCCTGAAAGGCGTCGACTATGCCTTCACTCAACGGCGCCTCGGGGCCGACAATCGTCATCGAAATCGATTCACGCTTGGCGAAATCAATCAGATCATCGGTTGCCGTGATTGGCACGTTGAACAGGCCGTCATCGAGCGCCGTGCCGGCATTGCCGGGCGCCACGTAAACCCGTGAAATATGCGGTGAGCGGGCCATGCGCCAGGCAAGCGCATGTTCGCGACCTCCGCCGCCGATTACCAGAACGTCCATTTAATCGCTGCTCACTGTCATTGCCATCATCAGGTGCCGTGCAATCTTTGTCGTTGCGGCGATTGCAGACGGTGTTTGGCTTGGCATGGTTGTGTGCCGTCAGACAAGGTTAGTCAATGCCGGAAGTGGCGTATACCGGTAAACACCATTGCCATGCCATGCTCGTCAGCAGCGGCGATCACTTCCTCATCCCTGACACTGCCACCGGGCTGAACAACCGCTGTGGCGCCAGCTTCGGCGACAACGTCGATGCCGTCCCGAAACGGGAAGAATGCATCAGACGCAACAACTGAACCGGTCAAACTCAGTCCCGCCTTGTCTGCCTTGATCGAGGCAATGCGAGCCGAGTCAACGCGGCTCATTTGGCCGGCACCAACGCCGAGCGTCATACCGTTGCCGCAGAACACAATGGCATTGGATTTGACGAACTTCGCCACCCTCCAGGCGAAAAGCAGATCAGACCACTGCTGATCGTCTGGCCGCCTGCGGGTTACGGTTCGCAATTCGGCAGCGCTGACGTTTTTCACATCTGGCGACTGAATCAGAAGACCGCCACCCACACGTTTGTAGTCAAAATCGTTCGCGCCGCCGGCAGTTGGCACCTCGAGGACACGAACGTTCTGCTTTTTGGCAAAAACAGCGCGTGCACCCTGGTCCACCTCCGGCGCGATGACGACCTCGACGAATTGCTCGCTGACAGCCTGCGCGGTCTGCGTGTCAATAGCTCGATTAAAAGCAATGATGCCGCCGAACGCGGATGTGGTATCGGTCGAGAAGGCCTTCTTGTACGCGCCGAGCACTGCAGCATCTACGCCGACACCGCAAGGATTGGCGTGCTTGACGATGACACAGGCAGGCTGGTCAAAGGTCTTGACACACTCCCAAGCCGCGTCAGAGTCAGCAATGTTGTTGTACGACAACTCCTTGCCTTGCAACTGAGTGTAGTTCGCAATCCCTCCGGGGGCAGGTACCAGATCGCGGTAGAAGGCCGCTTGCTGATGCGGATTCTCCCCATACCGGAGGTCCTGAACATTGACCAAATTGATGTTCGCCCGTGCCGGGAAAGGTTGTCGCTCGCCGTCCATGTTGGTTGCTGTCAGGTAATTGCTGATTGCCGAGTCATAGGCGGCGGTATGGGAGAAGGCATTTCTGGCGAGACGGAAACGCGTTTCCTGACTGATCGCACCACCTGAGGACTCCATTTCCTGTATTAGCGCTGGATAGTCTGTCGGGTCCGTGATGACGGCGACGTGCTGCCAGTTCTTGGCAGCAGCCCGCACCATGGTCGGCCCACCAATATCGATATTCTCGATGGCTTCCTGCAGCGTGCAATCCGGCCTGGCAACTGTTTGCACGAACGGGTAGAGATTGACGACGACAAAGTCGATAGCTGGAATAGCGTGTTGTTGCAGCGCCTGCAGATGCGAGTCTACGTCACGCCGCGCCAGGATGCCGCCATGCACTTTCGGATGCAGCGTCTTGACGCGGCCATCCAGCATTTCCGGGAAGCCGGTGTATGCGCCGATCTCGGTAACCTCGCAGCCGGCCTGCTGCAGCATCTTCGCCGTTCCTCCGGTGGATAGCAGTTCGATACCAAACTTTGTCAAGGTTCTGGCGAGTTCGGCGATACCGGTCTTGTCCGAAACGCTGATCAGGGCTTTACGTTCTGCTGTCATTGCTCTTGTGGTCAAAAACAAAACCGCCCGCAGTGGGCTCCGCGGGCGGAATGCATTGGTCGAGGATAATGCCTACTTGATCCCGTAGACCTTCATTTTCTTGCGTAGTGTGTTTCGATTCAAGCCCAGTAACTGGGCTGCCCGCGTCTGGTTGCCATCAACCCGGCCCAGCACGGTTTCGATGAGCGGCTTTTCAACCGAACAAATGACCATGTCGTAGATGGCTCCCGGGCGTTCGCCGTCGAGGTCGCGAAAGTAAGCGTCCATCGCCTTTCTCACGCAGCGGGCAATCTCGTTCTCGTCGATCACGCGGCCTGTCCAAAGGTTCTTGTCACATCAATTCCGCCAGCTGGCAGACTATCGAAAAACGCGTGCACTGCCGAGAGCTGTTGTTGTGCAGATTCTAACCCGTTCATGCGCCGTCGAAAGTCCTCACCCCCGGTTAAAGTGCTGACATACCAGCCGATGTGTTTGCGCGCGACGCGCAAGCCAGCGTATTCGCCGTAAAACGAGTACAGATCGGTGAGATGATTGGTGAGAAGGTCGCGGATCTCATCAAAACCTGGCGCCGCGCGTTGCCGGCCGTGAGCAAGGAAGTAGCTTATTTCGCGAAACAGCCAGGGTCGTCCCTGAGCAGCGCGGCCGATCATGACCGCGTCCGCTTTGGTGTAATCGAGAACCGCGCGGGCTTTTTGCGGTGTATCGATATCGCCGTTGGCAATCACCGGTATGTTTACCCGTGTCTTTACCTCGGCAATGGTGTCGTACTCTGCCGTACCTTTGTACAGGTCAGCACGGGTTCGCCCGTGCACCGCCAGCGCCCGGATTCCGGCAGCCTCAGCCATCCTCGCGACTTGAATCGCATTGCGCTGCTGCGGACTCCAGCCGGTGCGAATCTTCAGCGTGACAGGCACCTCGACCGCATTGACCACGGCATCAAGTATGCGTCCCACCAGCGGCTCATCTTTCAGCAGGGCGGAGCCGGCGGCGACATTGCAGACTTTCTTTGCCGGGCAACCCATATTGATATCAATAATTTGTGCACCGAGTTGCACATTGCGTCTGGCTGATTCGGCCATCATCTCGGGCTCGCCGCCGGCGATCTGTACAACGATCGGCAGTGCTTCTCCGCTGTGATCACGGCGCAGCCGGGACTTGCGCGTGTTCCACAGCGCGCTGTTCGCGGCGACCATCTCGGATACAGCCATTCCGGCCCCGAGGCGCTTGCAAAGTTGGCGGAAAGGCCGGTCGGTCACGCCAGCCATCGGCGCAGCAATCACCCGATTCGCAATGGTGAACTGACCAATCTGCATGGCATCAGTGTCACAAGAAAAAGGGCGCTCATTCTATCGCAAACCTGCTGCGACAAAGACAGCGCCGCCTAATTTGCGGTACCGAAGATCATGCGGCGCATCAGATCACGTTTAAGCGGTGGCAATGTGTCGAGCATGGCAAGGCCGATACCTCGTCCGACGGCCAGCGGCGCGAAGTCGTTGGAGAACAACTTTGCAAGCGTATGCGTGAACGCGATCGCACTGAAGCGGTCGGTGCGACGCTGTTTGCGGAATTGTGACGCTGTCGCGGCGCTGCCAAGTGTATCGACTGGTGCAGCGCGAATTACGTCGGCGAGATCCCAGGCGTCGCGCAGCCCGAGGTTGAAGCCCTGTCCCGCAATCGGGTGTAACGTCTGCGACGCATTGCCGAGCAGCACCACGCCCGCCTCATGCGGTTGGCGTGCCATCCGCAATATCAATGGGAAAGTAGATCGCGCCCGCGTACCGATGAACCTGCCGGCCCGGTCTCCGAAGGCTCTGCGAAGTTCAATTAAGAAATCAGCATCGTCGAGACCAAGCAATTCGTTGGCACGCTGCGGGGTGCAGGTCCAGACAAACGCGAACTCGTCATCGCAAGGCAACAGCGCAATAGGGCCTGTCGAGGTGAATCGCTCATATGCGCAATTGCGGTGGAAGCGATCGGACCGCACCAGTCCAACGACTGCAACCTGTCCATAGTCGTGGGTGCGTGTGCGTTGCGTCGACGGTTGGTTGAGCGAGGCGCCTCCGTCGGCCACCACCACTAGCCGCGCCTGCAATGACGCCTCTCCGGCCGCACTTGTACCGGTAACTTCCGAAACCGGTGACCCCGGCCGGACGGCACTGACCTTGAACCCGCTGCGGTAATCAATTTCACGCTGTTGCGATTTTGTACGTAAGGCTGCGTGTAAGGCGGAAAAGCGAACTACGTAGCCGAGCGCAGGTAGCCGCAGGTCGGAGGCGTTCAAACAAGCGCGTCCGAAATGACTGCGATGCGAAATATGTATTGTGTTGATTGCCGTCACCGGCAGGTCATCGGACCACACGCCAAGGCGCTGCAAAATCTGCCGACTATTCCAGGATAGAGCCAGCGTTCTGCTATCAGGCGCATCAGGTGTCGCGACATTCGCTTCGAGCAAGGCGACGTCGAGGCCGCTATCGGCCATGGCGCACGCCGCGGCGCAACCGACTGGACCACCACCAACAACAATTGCATCATGGACCCGTTCCGACATCAGCAACTCAGCCTGCCATCAGTGTCTCGATTTCAGCAATTGTTTTCGGGACCTCACGGGTGATGATATCGTTGCCCTGTTGGGTCACCACCGCATCGTCCTCGATACGCACGCCGATGCCCCAGAATCGTTCCGGCACATCGTCGGCAGCTCGAATATAGCAGCCGGGTTCAACGGTTAGCGCCATGCCGGGTTCGAGTTTGCGCCATTTCCCGTCACGCTTGTAGTCGCCAACGTCGTGAACGTCCATACCGAGCCAGTGTCCGGTACGGTGCATGTAGAACTTCTTGTAGTCTCCCGACTCGATCACCGCATCACGTGTCCCCTGGCACAGTCCCAGATCAATGAAGCCCTGCGCCAGGATCTCGACTGCCGCGCGATGCGGATCTTCCCACTCGTTACCGGGTTTGACTTGTTTGAGGGCGGCAGCCTGAGCTGCGAGAACCAGTTCGTAGATGTCGCGCTGTGGTCCGGAATACTTGCCGTTGACAGGAAATGTGCGCGTGATATCGGATGCATAACCGTTGAGCTCGCATCCAGCGTCAATCAATAACAGATCGCCATCGTTAAGAAGTGAACTGTTGTCTACATAATGCAAAACGCAGGCATTTGAGCCGCCGGCGACGATGGAGGTGTAGGCCGGAGACTGGGCGCCGCTGCGGCGAAACTCGTGAAGTAACTCCGCCTCTACTTCATATTCCCTCAAACCCGGTTTTGTCGCTCGCATCGCTCGCACGTGGGCGCGTGCCGAAATACGCGCCGCTGTTTTCATCGTCTCGATTTCGGACGCGTCTTTCACCAGCCTCATTTCGTCCAGGATCGAGCGGACATCGTGAATCTCGCTAGGCGCAGTAACGCCGCTACGTCCTTTTGCGCGCACTGCGTTGAGCCATCCGATGACCCGGTTATCCCACGCCGGGTCGCCGCCGACTTCGTAATACAAGGCCGGCTGATTTTCGAGAAGCTTTGGCAACAATTCGTCGGCTTCGGCGATGGTGTGGGCCTCATCGACTTCGAACTTTTCGCGGGCACCGTCCGGACCATAGCGGAAACCGTCCCAGATCTCCCGTTCGATGTCTTTGTCCCGGCAAAACAGTATCGATCTCGGCTCGGGTTCGGTGGTAATCACGAGCACGGCATCGGGCTCGGTAAAACGGCTCAAATAGTAGAAATAGCTGTCGAAGCGATAAGGGTGATGCGCGTCGCGATTGCGTACTCGTTCAGGAGCCGTACGCAACAC
>JBFKXV010000033.1:0-11877 GCA_041637935.1 Burkholderiales bacterium
AGTGGCACACGCTCACGATTGCAATCAAGCGGCCGGCGCATATTGGGCGGCAAACGCTCGAGTTCTTCCTGCGTACGCCGCCGGCATTCTTCCTTGTGCGCCCCGGCATGACTGAAACTCAGTTTGATCAACGCCTCGCCGGGTTGCAGGTGGGTATAGGCGGGCTGCGTTGCGAAGTGGCCGACCACAACGGCAAACAATGCGTAGGCAATAACCTGACCAACATACTGGGGCGCTCTAGGCATTCTGATCGGCCGCTTTCTCTGCGCGCTCCGTTGCCGGTAATTGTGACGGTCGCTTGTACGGCTCCAGCTCGCTCAGCCGTCCCTGAAATGCGCGCAGTTGTCGCTGCAGGCGCTTGCTGGCGGTGACGCCTGCCCATACCTGCTCGATGCGTTCGCGCGGCACGCGGTTACGCAGATACGGATCTCGCGCGCGGGCGAGCCGCTGTTTGGTCCAGTCGATGCCGAGACGATAGTGGCAGTTGCCACTGGCACAGCCGCTCAGAAGAATGCCGTCCGCGTGGTAACGAGTCAGCACAAAATCAATGAATGAAGGTGGCAGCATGGCCACGCAAGGCAGTTCGATAACCGCCACATCGGGCTCGCGGGGTTGCTCGAGAAGCGCGCCGTGCGCACATTGGTACACAACGACACGCGTGTTTCCGGTCAGGGCCGCCGTGGCGGCCAATGTCCTCTCGCGCAGTGTCTGGATAGCGAGATCGGGCAGGTCGATACCGGGCACCAGTTCCGAGGTGCGCCGGTAAGGCGTAGCGGTTGGGCAGGCCCCCACACAAATCCCGCAGCCGGTGCACAGATTGTCGCTGACAACGGCTTCATATGAAAACCTGCCGCCATCGGTGCGTGGTTCCAGTGACACCGCGCTGAACGGACAGTCATCGACGCAGCGACCACAGCCATTGCAGTTATCCAGATCCACGCGGGCGCTCGCCCGTCGGCGTGCCGGCGGTAGCAAGGGCAGGAGAACCAGCAACAGTGTGCCGGCGCCGGCGACGGCCCACATGGTACGCCCGGGTACTGTGTCGAGGAGCGGGTATGCAATCAGGTAGAACCAGTCGAAGTTCATCACCGACGGTACTTTGTCCAGATTCGCAGGTGCCTGACTGACTGCTGGCGAGACAATAGAAAGGGCGAGCAACATGGCCAAGGTGCCGACGGCAAGCCCGACGGGCGGGTTGACCCTGGCATTTCTTTGCCGCTGGATATGGATCCACATCACCAGCAGCATGAATAGCGGTACGGCAATGTGGATGAAGACCATCAGCGTGAAGAATCGCCCGCTCAGCGTCTCGTTGTTCAGAAAATTGCGGGCGATTGACTGGCCGAAGATGCCCAGACTGTCGAGCCATTCGGTCGAGGCGATGGCAATGTACTGTGCGAGCACATCCCAAATCATCCAGTAGCCGCTGATTCCGCACGCGAACACCAGCCACAGCAGGGGTATCCCCGTAAACCAGGTGAACCAGCGTGCGCCACGGTAACGGTCCATGACAAACTCGCGCGTCAGGTGCAGCATCATCACGATGATCAGGGCATCGGACGCGTAGCGGTGCAGGCTGCGCATGATGCCGCCTGCGTACCACTGGACGTTGGTTATGGATTCAAGCGATGCATACGCCTGGTTGATGCCGGTATCAAAAAAAATGTAAAGGTAGATACCGCTGACGATGACAATCCAGTAGAAGAACCAGCCCAGCGTGCCGAGGTGAAAGAGCGGATTCCATGCCGGGGTGAAGGCACGGTTGAATACTCCGTCCACGCCTTCAATTGCCGCTTTGGCGACGCCGCGCAAACCGGTCATGTCCTGCCGGACTCCCATGCCATTGCAGACCAATGCGTGAGCTGAATGTCGCGCTCCTGCACGCGAGCGCTCACGCAGACGGTCCCGACGATGAGGATTCGCGCCAACTGCGTATGATCACCCACGCTAGCGCGCCGAGCACGAGCGTGCCGACTCCAAGCCCGATAAAAGGTGACAAGTCGAATCGATACATGCCGGTTGCCGGGTCATACACAGTGCAAAACAATTTTATATTGTTGATCCATGCACCAATCGGAGTCGCTGCAACCTGCTTGCCCCAGAGGATTTCCTTGAGCGGCTCCACCAGGGCTGGTAACTCGGGAGCCATACCGTAAATCTGCCGATACACGGTTCCGTCGCCGTCGAGCACAGTGATCTGAATCATGTGATCGAAGCCTTTGGGAGAGCTGAAATAGCTGAAGCCAACGTCGCCGGAGAGGCGGCGCATGGTGTTGGAATCGGCACTGACAAAATGCCAGTCAGTGATGTCGATGCTGCGTTCACGTGCAAACACGCGCATCCGGTCGGGGGTGTCGTTTGGCGTATCAAAGCCGACGGTGATGACCGAGAAACTGTCTTTGCCCAGCGTATCGCGCGCGACTCTGACCAGACTCGCCAGATTGCTAGTGGCGGTCGGGCAAACGTGGTAGCAACTCGTATAGATGAGGCTGATCACTACCGGTTTGCCGCGAAATGAACGCAATGCTATTTGATTTCCCGTCCCGTCGAGGAAAGTGTAATCGCCCACGCCGCGGCCGATGGCTTTCTGGCTAAGGTCGAGCGCTGTCGATTCATCGAATTCCGCACCCGGTGTATGTGCCGCTGCGTTGCGATCACGCCCGGCGGTGCCGGCGACGTGACTATCTGCAGCTGCGTCATGGTTGGCACCCGCGTGATCCGAAGTTGCATGTTCCGGAGCAGAATGTGCAGGACTCTGTGCAGCAGCAGGAAGCATGATGCACAGGGACAACAAAACCAGCAGACGTGCAGGAGAATGGATCAAGGGTGTAGTGCTTCGTTCAGGAAGTTGGCGCTCATCGAGGTATCACGGCAGTGTCGTGCCACTGTAAATCGGACGGCCGCAGGAGATTGAACAATCAGCAAGGTTGCCGGAAGAGTTGTGTTACGGTCCCTGAATCAGCCACGCATCTAGAATGGCGCCGCTAAGCAGTAGCGACAATTGCACCAGAGAAGCATGAAAATTCGTCATCGCCGTTGCGGGAGAGGGATTACGCACGAGACCGATACTGGTCAATAAGAACCTGGCTCCGCCGAGCGTTGCGCCCAGCAGATAGATCCATCCCAATCCAAACAGCAACGGCAGCAGCGACAGTGCGACGAGTACGATGGTGTGCAGCAAAATAATGCGTGCTGCCGTCGCATCGGCGACCACCACCGGCAACATGGGTACGCCGGCGGCTGCATACTCGTCCTTGTATTTGAACGCCAGACTCCAGAAATGCGGCGGCGTCCACAGAAACAATACGATCGCCAGAATCACTGGTGCCGGCGCGAGCCCGGGGTCTACTGCTGCGGCCCCAGCGAGTATGGCGAAACTGCCGGCCAGGCCGCCGACGACAATATTCATCCAGGTGCGGCGTTTCAGCCACAGGGTATAGATCACGCCATACACGAAAGCGCCCAGGAAAACGTATAAAGCGGCGATGCCATTGGTTGCGAGCGCCGCAGCGGTGATGGAAAACGCGAGTAACAGCACGATACCTGCAAGCCAGTAACCATTGGCGTTGAAGCGCCCTGTCACGAACGGGCGGTTGCGGGTTCGCTTCATGCGCGCATCGAGGTCGCGTTCCATGAACATATTGAAGGCGCCGGCACTTGCCGATGACAACCGCACGGCAAGTGCCAGCACCGCGACCGGCAGTGCACCGGGGCCCTCTCCGGGCGCTACTGCCACGCCCGCCAACGCGGTGAACATGATGGCGAACCCGATACGCAGTTTGAACACTGAGTATACGAGTGCCAGCGTCTCCTTCATCGCAACGCCATTGCCGTGACTGATCAGCGCAGTGGCCATACTTCAGCGAGATACTTCCAGTTAACAAAGTAATACAGAACGAAGGCGGTGAAGAACACGGCCACCAGCACAACCGTTCCCGGTATCCTGATTTGCTCGGCGCTGCCGTATTTGGTGGCAGTCGTCATGGTCAGTCCTTCCAGCGGCTTGTCACCGGTACGCTTGCCGAACAACACTGATCCGACAACGATGGCGATGAACAGGAATCCGCCAAGCGCTGCCAGAATGGCGCTGATGCCGTTCAGACCCATCATCAAGTAGGCCGTGCCGGAGTAATCGTACTTGAGGATCGCATCGGCGCCGGTGATGTCCCACACGCGTCTTGGGACGCCGAGTGTCCCGGCACCCATCATGAATACCGAAATGCCCATAACGCCGAGACCGAACACATAGGGCTGCCACCTTGCCAGGCCTTTCATGATCAGTTCGCGCCGGAATATCAGCGGCACCAGCAGGTAGGTGGCGGCCATAAAGGCAAGTGTAGTGCCGGCGACGACGGTGGCATGGAAATGACCCGGGACGTACAACGTATTGTGCATGATCAGGTTGATCTGTTCGGTACCCATGACCACACCGGAAATGCCGCCCAGGAAACCAAACATGACCAGTGACATGAACATGCCGGAGAAGGCCGGGTTACCCCACGGCGCTTTGCGCAACCACTCGAACAGGCCGCTGGTATAGCCGCGGGCACGCTGTGCCGCTTCAATCGAACCCGGTACGGTCATGCCATGGATCATGCTCCCGAGCACCGCCAGGTACATGGCGTAACTGGTATTGAAAATCTTCCACGCGGAACTGATGCCCGGTTCGACCAGCAGGTGATGGGCACTGGCGAGTTGCAGAAACAGGATGTACATGAGGAAAGCCATGCGGCTGACTTTTTCAGACAACGGTTTGGCGCCGAGCACGACAGCGGCAATCAGGTACCAGATGGCAACATGTGCCGAGACATTGATTTGCTGGGAGGAGTGTCCCATGGCCCACCACACCGTTTTGTACATCAGGGTGTCGATGTTTCCGATCAGGCCTACTGACCACAAAAAGGTCGGAATCAGGATGATCGCGCCCGAGGCAATCGTGAACACGGCGATGATCGCCGCCGTGATTGCGCCGAAGGTGACCAGTGGCACCGAGCCTTGGTAGGTCTTTTCTTCCTTTGCAATGACCAGGGTTCCGAAATACACGAAACAGCCAATCAGCGCGCCGACCGCGAACAGGATCAGGCCCAGGTAAAAGTGCGGCGCCGCCTGCATCGGTACGTAGGAGGTGAACATGACGCTGGAATTACCCTGCAAGACCGCGACGTTGGTCATGACGGCGCCGACCAACATCATGCCGAATCCGGTCCATGCCCAGCGTGGTGTGGCAAGGCGCGAGTTCAACAATATTGCCGATGCAAAATACAACACGGCGATCTCAAAGAAAATGATCCACACCAGCAGCATGTCCAGTCCATGTGCGGTGAGCACCAGGTAGAACCAGTCGGCCGGCAGCAGGTGCACGCTCGGCCAGCGCGTGAGCCCCACCATCAGGCCGAATAATCCGCCCACGGCCAGGAAAACGATGGCGGTCACGGCGTTGGCTTTAATGAGATTCTCGGCGGAACTGTGAATTCGCAGCCCCGTGGCGGGGCAGACACGATGTTGGAAAGTCGTCATCTGTGTATCCCCCTAGTTCTCGGTCACGTAGATCTTGCCGATCATCAAGTGGTGACCGATGCCGCAGAACTCGTTGCAAACGATCCCGTATTCACCCGCCTTATTCGGCGTCAGTGTTACAACCATGTCGTAGTTGGGATGGATCTGCAGATTTATATTGACCGGCTGCAGGGAAAAACCGTGTTGCCAATCCAGTGAGGACAGGTGCAGGCGGTAAGTCTGGTCCTTTTCGAGTTCCAGAATCGGCCACCATTGCCACAGTCTGGCGATCATGTAGACATCACTGCCGGCCGGCGGGCGTACTACCGGGAATCCCTCTTCTTCGCGCACCTGGTATTTTTCCACCATGGCGTTTGTTTTCGCAGCAAACTGCTCCGGCGTGGTTCGGTAGGATTCATTTGAGAGGTTCTGTTCGCCGGCAAGGTGCCAGTAGATCATTGCCGAGAACATCACCAGTCCCCACAGAAAGGCGATGACGATCCAGACCAGTTCGGTGCGCGCAATCGGCTCTTTCCACCAGATGCGCTGAGGTGGCGAGTGAATTCCCATGGTATGTCCCCTTTCTGGCTACTTGGCTATTTCGCTATGGGAATCGATATGATTTCCATGATTCCCCAGATCAAGTAGAAGACGGTGGGCATGACTACGCCCAAAAATAACAGCAGGAAAGGGTTATCAAGGATTCGTTGCATCGTCGGGATGCGCTCGTTGTCACCCTTGTTGTCACCACCGCCGGGACCGGGCTTGTCGCTGACCGGATTTGCGTCTGTCATGCCGTACCCCTCTTTGGCTGTTTGTTTTGGGACCGCTGGCTGCAAAAATCCTATGCTGGCCATGAAACATCTTGTTAGCGTGAATGACATTGATCTAGATCAACGCATTCGGTGAAGACCGGCCGTTTTGGGGTGCGGGAAGATGCCGTGCCGCCCGGAATGAGTCCGGATAGCAGCTACTGGACGGTGAAATGGCGAATCAATGCGAACGACGTGAGTGCCATGATCAGCAAAATGGCAAAGAAGATGATGCTGCGATACTCAAGCCGCCGGCCAGCAGCGAATTCGATGCGGTTCAAAATCCAGTCCGCCCCGAAATACAGCAAAACCGCCGCGAGAGTGAAATAGACAATTTCCATTGAAGATGAGCTTACATTGTGCGCGGCAACAAATCAGTCGAGCAAAAAACCAATTGGGCGGTCTACTTGCCAGGAGTCATCACGTTAGCATACGCAACAGCGGGCAGATACGCTTGTTCGCTCTGCGCCTGCATCTGTTAACGAATCCGTCGCTGCCGATCGAAAGCGATGAAGGTGTACGCAAAACTTGAGGTGCCGCCATCAGTGGCTCGTTCCCCTCGAGCGGGTGATTTTGTTGAATACATTGTACTTGCCGGAAGGTTTTTTCATCGGCAAACGCCTGATCTCGGTCAGCGTACTTGCGTCGTAGACAACGAGTGCGCCGTCGAGATCCCACACGCTGACCAGTGCGTACCTGCCGTCGCGCGTGAATTCCACGTGAGCGGCAGTCTTGCCCGGGGCGGGGGTGATGTCTTTGACAACTTCAAGCGTGCGCTTGTCAATCACTTGCAGCGTGTCGCGCGTCGGGCCGTTCATACCGTCGACCCAGGCGTAGTGGCTGTTTTCGTGGCTGCGCAGAAAGAACCCGGGGCCATTGGTGCGGATCTGTCTGATCAGTTTCCAGTCTTTCATGTCAATAACGCTTACCGCCGCTTCGCGCAGATTCGGCGTGGCCAGCAGCATGTGGCCGTCGCGTTCCCAGCTGATACCAGAGGCGAGATGCGGCAGGCCCGGCAATGGAATCGACGCGATTTTCTTGCGCACGTCAAGATTGATCACTTGGCCTGCTCCGCCATTGCGCGCGGCACCGACCAACCAACTGTAACTGGCGTCAAAAAAGAAATCATCGAGCGGCTCGTCGAGAACCGTGCGCCGTGGATTGAATTTGCCTTCGGTTGCCACGCCTTCCCCGAGCTGGTAGTCATGCACCATGCCGTCGTAGATCGGCTCGGCATTGTCGTCGTAGCTGACTTCCCACACTTCTGCAATGTCCTTGAGCGCGACGATGAAGCTGTTGCGCGGCTGCGCGTCGTAAACCGCTGACACGCGCGACGGGCGTCCATGCAGATCGGTAACCGGAAGCACCTTGACCGGCCGCAGGTCGTGCGCGTCGAGGATCACCAGCGTTGGTGGCAGCGTGTTGCCCACTGCCAGGTAACGGCTATCACTCGATGCCGCGAGGTTGCGGCTGTTCAATCCAACACGTACTTCCGCCACCGTTCGCAGATTCCAAAGATCATACTTGCTCACCCAGCCGTCACGCGAGACGAAGTGGACGAAGCGGCCATCGGCGGAAAACTTTGGCCCGCCGTGCAACGCGTAACGTGTCGCGAAGCGTGTGATTGGCTCAAATCGGTCGCCATCGAGAATGGTCGCATGGTGATCGCCTTTTTCCACCACGACAAACAGATTGAGCGGATCGGCAGAGAATGCCGGTTTGGCGGGCAATGCCGTGACATCCACGTGTTCGATGCGCGAGGCGTGAATATCCTCCAGCGTCCAGACCGGTGGTCTTGGCGGCGACGTATAGAGATATGCCGCAACCATCTCGATTTGTGCGGCGCTCAGTTTCGCGGCAAAGCCGGGCATCTGTGTGGCGACACGCCCTTGTGCAATGGTTTCGATTGCCTTCGAGCGGCGTAACCGGGCGAGACTCTCGGGCAAAAGCGCCGGTCCGCTCGCGCCGAAACGATCGGCGCCGTGGCAGGCAGCGCAGTACTGGCGATACAACTGCGGTGCGTCTTGCGCAATCGCGCCCGACACACTGAAAAGCAATTGAAGACCGGCAAGCCACGCGGCAAACAAGCAATGCCGCATGCATGAACGATTATCCTGGCGCAACATTGCCGACGATTTCGTTGCCCGCGAGATGTTGTTCCACGTTCGCGTCAATGCCTTCTCGGTTGATGCGAACCTTCCTGCGATCAAAGTGCATGTCACTTCTGACGCTGCTGGTGCCCGCTTGGAGTTAGAGCGCCGGGTTTGCGCCAGCGCGAGTAAGGTGTCACAGTCAGGCGTGGTTTGTCGAAGTCGATGCCGAGCTCGGCGTCAGTGAGATAGCAGGCAGGGTCCTCGGCCCAGGGATCACCGGTCAGTTGCTGCGCGCGCACGCGCGTGTTGCCGCCGCACACGTCCAGGTAAGGACACGCGCCGCAACGCCCTTTCACCGCACGGGGGCGCTGTTTGAGTCCGGCAAGTAACGGATCGGAGAGGTCAGTCCAGATCTCGGAAAACGGCCGACTGCGAACGTTGCCCAGGGTGTAGTGCCACCACATCGTATCGGGGTGGACGTCACCGACATTGTCTATGTTCGCCACATTCACGCCCGACGCGTTGCCGCCCCATTGCGCGAGCTTGGTGCGCAGGTGCTTTTCCGTTTGCGGGAAACGCTTTCTCGTCCACTGCAGCAAATATACTGCGTCGGCGTCATTGTTGCCGGTTACAAATTCGACCGGCTCGCCGTTCTGCACCCTGGTCCATGCGGTATCGAACACCAGGTCCATGGCACGCCGCGTCGTCTCGAATATCGCGTCAGAGGCGCGATTGTTGTTGCCGCGGCCGGCGTAGTTCAGATGCGACAGGTAGAACTTGTCGATGCGCTCGCGCGTCATCAGTTCCAGCAAGCCCGGCAGATCGTGGGCGTTATCTTGGGTCAGTGTAAAACGGATCCCGACCTTGATTCCAGCATCCCGCGCGAGGCGAGTACCTTCGAGTGCGCTTCTGAACGCGCCTGCCTTGCGACGGAATCGGTCGTGCGTTTCCTCGATACCGTCGAGGCTGACGCCAAGGTAGTCGAACCCGACGTTCGCCAGGTCGTCGATGTTGTTGGGTCCGATGAGCGTGCCATTGGTCGACAGTCCGACATAGAATCCCATGCTTTTGGCACGCCGCGCGATGTCCGTCAGGTCGCGGCGCAGTAGCGGCTCGCCCCCGGAGAGAATCAACACCGGGACGCGGAAACGCTTCAGGTCATCCATCACCGTATACACCTCGTCGGTGGACAGCTCGCCCGGAAAATCAACGTCAGCTGAAATCGAGTAGCAGTGCCGGCAGGTAAGATTGCAGCGGCGCACCAGATTCCAGATCACCACCGGCCCCGGTGGACGCCGCGCGGGGGCGATCGGTGTTGGTGCCGCGATTTCCTTCATGTACTGCGTTACGCGGAACATTTTCTACCTTTCATTGATGCCGCGACGAACAAGCACGGGCGGCAAGAATCAGTTGGTCTTCTTGGGATTTCACGATGCCCCCAGTGTGCCTGGCGGTCGTCGTTCGGCGCGCGGTGCCGTCTGCTTCGCCCGGCGCGAAGTTCCCGTGACTCCGGCCAGTCGCAGGCCGGTTTTTTTGAGAATGCGGCTGCTGTATAGCACTTCGTGCGCGCGCACTGACGACCCGAGAATTGTCACGATCTGGCGCAGTTTTGTTTCGACTTCACTGCTGTCGCGGCCGTGCACCATCGCGAACAGGTTGTAAGGCCACTGGGGCAGGTGCCGTGTGCGCAGGTAACAATGGCTGACCAGTCCGCTTCGCGCCAACTGATGGCCGAGCGCATCGACGTGCGCGTCGTCGACATCCCAGACGGTCATCCCGTTCAAACGGTAGCCAATCGCATAATGATTTGGCACCGCGCCGATACGCCGGATCGCGCCCCGTTCAAGCATGTGTTGGACACGTTCCATTACTTGCGCTGGCGTGCTGCCCACCTGCCGTGCCACCTCGTGCCAAGGGCGCGGCACCAGCGGCAATCCCGCTTGCGTTGCGAGAACAATCGCGCGGTCGAGTTCGTCGAATTCGGTCTGGTCGCGCATCTGCGCTTACCTTGCCGGCAACTCGAGATGCACGAAGTACTCGCGCAGCTTCGGAAACTCGAATACCGGATGACCACTGTCGCGCTCGATCGAGAACAGCACGCGTTTGACGTCGGCGTTGCTCGCCGCCGCCACGACGAACCAGATGTTGAATGCATGGTCCCGGCGATAGTTGTGTGCCACTTCCTCGTATTCGTTGACCAGTTCAACGACGCGGTCGTAATCGGTCTCGGGCACCTGCATTGCCGCCAGGCTATAGGCACCACCGAGGCGCTCGACCTGGTAGAGGGGCCCGAAGCGGGTCAGTATCCCTTCATCGAGCAGCTTCCCGAGACGCGTAATCAATGCGTCTTCGCTCAGTCCGAAGCGCGCTGCGATTTCGAGATACGGTTGCTCGGTTACTGCGATCCCGCCCTGCAGCTCGGTGACAATACGGGCGTCGATTTCATCCATAAGCAATCTCGTTGGTGAGGCGAGCCGCCTGTTGTTTGAAGCGTTGCCGGCTGAACAGCACGGCGAACGGACGATGCAACAGGCCGCCGCGTTCGCGTAGAGCATCAATCTGCGCGCGTACGCGTTGCTCGTCTCGGCCATGGATCATGCAATAGACGTTGTACGGCCAAGCGGGCAGGCAACGCGCGCGCTGTGCGCACAAGGTGACCTCCGGGAATGCGGCAACGCGGAGCCCGACTTCGGTTGCCTGGCCATCGGGAATATCAAAAGCGACCATCGCATTCGATGTGAAACCGAGTTCATGGTGTCTGACGATGACTCCGAAACGCGTGATCACGCCGTCCTTGACCCATCGCGCGATGGTGTCGATGGCAGCGCGCTCGCTGGTGCCGGCGCGCGCTGCAAGTTCAGCGAACGGGCGTGGTACCAGCGCCAGGCCCGTGGCGAGTTGGGCTGCGAGCGCTGCTTCTGTGTCAGTGAGGGCTAGCGCGCTTGTCTTGCGCCGCACCGCCGCCACACGACGGGTGACAGCGTGCTGCAGCGGATCTGTGCCGAGATCAAAACCGAGATCGATGTGGTAGGACTCCACCAAGGGTAGCCGCAGCATCGGACAATCACTGCGCGCCTCAATGCCGTCGAGCAGTCGTGCAAGCGCCTTATCGTCTCGCGCGGCGGCCACGAACCACAGATTCCAGCGATAGTTCCGTGAGTAATTGTGGCTCACTGACGGATACGAGTTGACCAGGGCTGCGACCTCGCTGAGCCGGCGGTCCGGCACCAGCATTGCGACGAGCGTGCTTGCGCTGACGCTGTTCGGCCGGAATACGGCACCGACCCGGCTTACTTTTCCATCTTGCCGGAGCCGGTTCAGTGCGGCGATAACGCCCGCCTCGTCAATGCCAAGTGCGCGTCCAATCTTTTCGTAAGGCGCTGCGCAAAGCGGCAGGTCGCGCTGAAATTCGTTGAGCAAGCGGTAATCCAGGTTATTCATCAGAAACCGATCCGTCCGGCACGCACAGTGAAGAA
>JBFKXV010000034.1:0-11796 GCA_041637935.1 Burkholderiales bacterium
GCCAGTGATTTCAGTGCGGCGGTCCTGCAGGTCGTTTGGAACCGCGGCCACGGTCCAGTCGGCTTCGCGGATCGGCTTGGTCTCTGGCAGGAAGTCGGGCAGTTTCCCGGCGTTCAGTTCTTTCTGGCGCAGCGCGCGTCGTTCAATCAACTCGACACGGCGCGCGTCGAACTTGCGATGCAGTTTGGCCAGGAACCCGAGCGCCTCGGGCGTCAGTATGTCGGCGTACTCGGGCCTGAACGCGCCAGTGATGTTCATTCCTGCGGGTGGGGCAAATTGTCGAGTCATGTCTCCTCCAGCTCAGTTTTTGGTTGAGGAACGCAAGCAAGCGTCTTCCACGATGTGAAAATCAGTTTTACACAATGACGCAAGTATAACGCCGCAGCCGGGTGGCGACCCGGTCTGCGGCGTTGTGAGGGAACAACAATCAGTAGCTGAGAGATCGACAGTGCTCAGGCCGCGGGTCAGGCGAACTGCTCTTCCTCGGTCGAGCCGCTCAGGGCGGTGACCGATGACTTGCCCGCTTGCACCACTTGCACGACATCATCGAAGTAACTGGTGCCGACTTCGCGCTGATGCTTGGTGGCGGTATAGCCGGCCGACTCGGCGTCGAACTCCGCTTGTTGCAGTTTCACGTAGGCGCTCATGTTGTCGCGCGCGTAGCCTTGTGCCAGTTCGAACATCGAGTAGTTGAGCGCGTGAAAACCGGCCAGGGTGATGAACTGGAACTTGTAGCCCATGGCACCGAGTTCACGCTGGAATTTGGCAATGGTTGCGTCGTCGAGATTCTTTTTCCAGTTAAACGACGGCGAGCAATTGTATGCCAACAGCTGCTCCGGATAGCGGGCGTGAATGGCTTCGGCAAACTGCTTCGCGAAGGCCAGGTCCGGCGTACCCGTTTCGCACCAGATCAGATCGGCGTAGGGGGCATAGGCAAGTCCGCGTGAAATCGCCTGCTGGATGCCGTTCATGACGCGGAAATAACCTTCCGGCGTACGTTCACCGGTACAGAATGTACGGTCATTTTCGTCGACGTTCGAGGTCAGCAAATTGGCTGCCTCTGCGTCGGTGCGTGCCAGCACGACGGTTGGCACACCCATGGTGTCGGCGGCAAGACGTGCGGCCACCAATTTCTGCACCGCTTCCTGGGTCGGCACCAGCACTTTGCCGCCCATGTGTCCGCATTTTTTCGCTGCGGCGAGCTGGTCTTCAAAGTGTACGCCTGCCGCGCCTGCATCGATCATTGCTTTCATCAGCTCGTAGGCGTTGAGCACGCCGCCGAAGCCGGCCTCGGCATCGGCGACAATCGGCGCAAACCAGTCGATGTCGTCTTTGCCTTCCGCATGGTGAATCTGGTCGGCGCGCAACAGCGTATTGTTGATCCGGCGCACCATCGAAGGCACGCTGTTGGCAGGGTAGAGTGACTGGTCCGGGTACATCTCACCGGCCAGGTTGGCGTCAGCGGCGACCTGCCATCCCGACAGATAGATGGCCTTGAGACCGGCGCGCACCTGCTGCATCGCCTGGTTGCCGCTCATCGCGCCGAGTGAATTGACGAACGGCTGTTCGTTGACCATTTTCCAAAGTTTTTCGGCGCCGCGCCGCGCCAATGTGTGCTCGATTTGCACCGAGCCGCGCAGCCGCACAACGTCTTCTGCCGAATAGGGTCGGGTGGTGTTCGCCCAGCGCGGATTTTCGGCCCATTGTTTCTTCAACTCTGCTATTTCGTTGTCGCGATTCATGGGTGCTTCCCTTCGTTTGTTTGATCTGATGTCGTATTCATCGCGCCCCCTTGAACAAACGCACGTCACCATCGAACCAGCTGTCGTAGCTGTTTCGGCACCAATTATAGATGCAAGGGGGCACTGCCCATGACTGCGTCGAAGCCAGAGGTCCGATCTGGCGTGCCGACAAGAAAACCAGAGTTTGCGGCTTTCCTTGCTGACTTGCTGCTGTCAGAGGGGTAGGGGTTGCAGCGAGTGCAGTCGGCAACAAGGTTATGGAAGCTGATAGTGCAACGCAACAATCGAAAACGACAAAATAAAACATAGTAAAATTAGTAATCTACGATTATTGTTGATTTCGATTTTCATATAGTAAAAAACTGTTTCAAGATTTCTTGCTGCGCGCCGATGCACCATCGCTGTGATATCGGTCAGCTGGAACTGGCTCGCTCGTTCGACCGCGGCGGCGACCGACCGCCGGTTTTGCCGCGGCCATGTAGAATCGCGACTTTTCGACCGGTGCGTCGCGGCTCAACCGGCCGGGGCAATCACTATCCCACGCAACCATAGCGACCGAGGCAATCAGCATGTACAAGCACATCAAGCTGCCGGATAACGGCAAGAAGATCAGCGTCAATGCCGACTTCACTCTGCACGTTCCCGACAATCCCATCATTCCCTATATCGAAGGCGATGGCATCGGAGTCGACATCACGCCGGTGATGCTGAAGGTGGTCGATGCAGCGGTGAAGGCGGCGTACAGCGGCAAGCGCACCATCGTCTGGATGGAAATGTATGCCGGAGAGAAATCGTGCAACGTGTACGGTGAGAACGTCTGGTTACCGGATGAAACGCTCGAGGCCGCCAAAGACTTCGTCGTGTCGATCAAGGGTCCGCTAACGACCCCGGTCGGCGGCGGCATCCGCTCCATTAACGTGGCGTTGCGCCAGCAACTCGATTTGTATGTGTGCCTGCGGCCGGTCAGGTACTTCAAGGGCGTGCCCAGCCCCCTGAAGAATCCGGAGAAGACCAATATGGTGATTTTCCGCGAGAACTCCGAGGATATTTACGCCGGAATCGAGTGGCAGGCAGAAACGCCCGATGCGCGCAAGGTAATCGACTTCTTTACCGGCGAAATGGGCGTGAGGAAGATACGTTTTCCGGAAACGTCCGGTATCGGTGTGAAGCCGGTGTCCCGCCAGGGCACCGAGCGCCTGGTGCGCAAAGCCATTCAGTACGCCATTGCCAACAAGCGCGAGTCAGTGACGTTGGTGCACAAGGGCAATATCATGAAATTCACCGAAGGCGCATTCCGTGATTGGGGATATGACCTCGCAAAACGGGAGTTTGGCGGTGAACTGCTCGATGG
The DNA here is from genome assembly GCA_041637935.1 of Burkholderiales bacterium. Taxonomy (GTDB): domain Bacteria; phylum Pseudomonadota; class Gammaproteobacteria; order Burkholderiales; family Eutrophovitaceae; genus SG8-40. The sequence goes on from JBFKXV010000034.1 coordinate 3,094, forward strand.
CGGACCCTGGCTAAAATTACCTAACGGCATCGTCATCAAGGACGTCATTGCTGACGCATTTTTACAACAAATTCTGCTGCGACCGGCCGAGTACGACGTGATCGCGACCCTCAACCTGAACGGCGACTACATATCCGACGCTTTGGCAGCGCAAGTCGGAGGCATCGGGATCGCGCCCGGAGCGAACATATCGGACTCTGTCGCCATGTTCGAGGCGACCCACGGCACGGCTCCGAAATATGCCGGCAAGGACTACGTCAACCCGGGTTCGTTGATACTTTCAGCCGAAATGATGCTGCGACACATGGGCTGGGTGGAGGCCGCCGACCTGGTAATCAAGTCAATGGAGGCAACCATTTCGGACCGCGTCGTAACCTACGATTTCGCCCGTCTGATGGACAACGCCGAACAGGTATCCTGCTCCGGCTTCGGTGCTGCGATGATCGACCGTATGGGCGGCTGAACCGATCCTAATCTATTGATATAAAATAAAAAAACCCGCAACCGCTGTCGCGGTTGCGGGCTTCCTGGAATTAGATGTTACTGCCGGTTCTAACGACCTGCTCAGCTCGCCTCCTGAATGTTTGATGCCTGTTTGCCCTTCGGACCTTGAGTGACGTCAAACGACACCTTCTGCCCTTCTTTCAGTGTCTTGAAGCCATTCATTTGAATTGCTGAAAAGTGTGCGAACAAATCCTCGCTGCCATCATCGGGTGTAATAAAACCGTAACCCTTGGCATCGTTAAACCACTTAACCGTACCAGTTGCCATAACCCCTCATTCTCCGACTGAAAAAGCGGGTCGGATACCCGCCGACTCTGTTTGAGATTCAAGTCCGCAATATCGGCATAACCGTTGGCATAACCGGTACAACAGCTATCTTGAAGCCAAACACCCCCGTGCTTTTTAGGCTATTCCCATGGTGAAGTCAAGCTTGAGGCGAGGCTTGCAGGGCGTTGACCGAATACGATTTTTGCTTAAAAGAGCCTTATGCTGAAACAAACAATGTTTGCACTTGTAATTTCTGGTGTTATAAGCAAAATTAGCTTTAGGATGTGTAGCGAGAACAGCGATAATGGCGACGGGAACTCGCGGAGACTCGCTCCTTGAGGTCGAAAAGGCCAAGGTCAAGCCTCCTAGTTTGTATAAAGTTCTGCTTCTGAACGACGATTACACCCCCATGGACTTTGTCGTATCGGTACTGCAGAAGTTTTTTTCAATGGACCGCGAACAGGCGACCCAGATTATGCTCAAAGTACATAAGGAAGGCATGGGTGTTTGCGGTGTATTTCCGAGAGACGTAGCGGCCACAAAAGTCGAGCAGGTGATATCGTTTTCGCGACAACACCAGCATCCTCTGCAATGTGTGATGGAAGAAACCTAAGATGATTGCCCAGGAACTTGAAGTCAGCCTCCACATGGCGTTCATGGAGGCACGCCAGAAACGGCACGAGTTCATCACGGTCGAGCACCTGTTGCTCGCGATGCTCGACAATCCGTCTGCGTCCGAAGTTTTGCGTGCTTGCGCGGCCAACGTTGAAGAATTGCGCAAGCTGCTCAGCGATTTCATCACTGAACATACGCCGGTTGTAAGCGGGGAAGAGGTCGACACGCAGCCGACCCTTGGATTCCAGCGCGTAATACAGCGCGCCATTCTCCACGTTCAGTCATCGGGCAAGAAAGAAGTCACCGGCGCTAACGTGCTGGTGGCCATTTTCGGCGAGAAAGACTCGCACGCGGTTTACTTCCTGCACCAGAAAGGTGTTACGCGGCTGGATGTCGTCAATTTCATATCACATGGCATTACCAAACTGCCGCAGACGGCACCAGCAAAACCGCAACAAGATGCCGACACTGAGGCCGAGCAGGAACAAACGTCCGGCGGCGCGCTCGAGAATTACACGTTGAATCTCAACGCACTGGCGATCTCTGGAAAAATCGACCCGCTCATCGGTCGTGAAAACGAACTCGAACGGGTAATTCAGACGCTGTGCCGGCGGCGCAAGAACAATCCGCTGCTGGTTGGCGAAGCGGGCGTTGGCAAGACTGCCATTGCGGAGGGTCTGGCGCGGCGAATTATTGAAGGCAGCGTGCCGGAAGTTCTGCTGCGCTCGCAGGTGTATGCTCTCGACATGGGTGCCCTGCTCGCCGGCACCAAGTACCGTGGCGATTTCGAGCAGCGGCTCAAGGCTGTTCTCAAGCAGCTGACCGAGAATCCGCAAGCGATTCTGTTCATCGACGAGATTCACACTCTGATTGGTGCCGGTGCTGCCTCCGGCGGAACGCTGGATGCATCCAATTTGCTCAAGCCGGCGCTGTCGACCGGCCAACTGAAGTGTATCGGCGCAACGACCTATACCGAATTTCGCGGTATTTTCGAGAAGGATCACGCGCTGTCGCGCCGCTTCCAGAAAATCGACGTCATGGAACCGTCGGTCAATGAGACGGTTGCAATTCTGCGCGGACTGAAGTCTCGTTTCGAAGCGCACCATCAAGTGAAATACACGGTAACCGCCCTGAGTGCTGCAGCGGAGTTGTCGGCGCGCTTCATCAATGACCGGCATCTGCCGGACAAGGCAATCGACGTCATCGACGAAGCGGGTGCCGCGCAGCGCATCCAGCCGAAGTCGAAGCAGAAGCGAGTCATCGGCAAACACGAGATCGAGGAAATCATCGCCAAAATCGCGCGGGTGCCCGCGCAAAGTGTGTCTTCGTCTGACCGCAACAAGCTGCAGACCCTTGACCGCGACCTGAAGGCGGTCGTGTTCGGACAGGATCAGGCGATCGACGCGCTGTCCGCTGCGATCAAGATGTCACGCAGCGGATTGGGCAATCCGAACAAGCCGATTGGCAGCTTCCTGTTCAGCGGGCCGACCGGAGTTGGCAAGACCGAAGTGGCACGTCAATTGGCCTACACCATGGGAGTTGAACTGGTGCGCTTTGACATGTCCGAGTACATGGAGCGGCACGCGGTGTCGCGCCTGATCGGTGCGCCGCCGGGATACGTTGGTTTTGACCAGGGCGGGTTGCTAACCGAAGCAATTACCAAACAACCGTACTCGGTGCTGCTGCTCGATGAAATCGAGAAAGCGCATCCGGATATCTTCAATATCCTGTTGCAGGTCATGGATCACGGTACGCTGACCGACAACAACGGTCGCAAGGCGGACTTTCGCAACACAGTGATCATCATGACCACCAACGCGGGAGCCGCGGAATTGTCGAAAGTGTCGATGGGCTTTACTGCATCACGTGCCATAGGCGACGAGATGGCAGAAATAAAGCGCATGTTCACGCCGGAGTTCCGCAATCGCATTGATGCGACCATTTCGTTCGCGCCTCTTTCGCACGAGGTCATCCTGCGTGTGGTCGACAAGTTCCTGATCGAACTCGAGGAACAATTGCACGAAAAGAAAGTGGAAATCCAGTTCACTCAGGCGCTCAAGGACTACCTGGCGACGAATGGCTTTGACCCGACGATGGGTGCCCGTCCGATGGCACGCCTGATTCAGGACACGATTCGCCGAGCGCTTGCGGACGAATTGCTGTTTGGCCGCTTGTCTTCCGGCGGCAAGGTTACGGTTGACGTCGACGCGGAAGGCAAGACGCAGCTGTTGTTTGAACCGGCCAAGGAGCAACAGGAAGCGGCGCCGGCCTGAGGATTCCATGGCGTGAAACAACCGGGTCCGCGGACCCGGTTTTTTTTTCGCCTTATTGCCGCGGTCGGAGTGTTTTGTTCCGATTCGGAATATGGTGCGGGCAACCGCGGCGATTACAATACCGCTTGGCCCCGGGTTGGGAAAACCAGACGAAGAAAGGAGGGCTTGTGACAGGACATGCGAAAAATTCGCTGCTGGTCTTGCTGGCGATGTTGGTGACAACGACATTTGCCTACGCCCAGGAGAACGTGCAAGGACGCAACTGGTCGGGCGCCTGCACTGGCTGCCACGGCACTGAAGGTCGAAGTGCAGGTGCGATTCCCGCGATCGCCGGAATCGACAAATCGAAGTTCGTTGCGTTGATGACGGCCTTTCGTGATGGTAAGCAGCCTGCCACAATCATGCACCAACACGCCAAAGGCTTGACCGACCAACAGATTGACGCGCTCGGTGACTACTTCGCGAGCCGTCAACCTCAATGAGGGGAAAAAAGTGAACCGCTATCGACGCAGATTCATCCAGGGCCTGTCAGCGACCGCTCTGTTGACCGGAGCGGTGGGCTGCGGAAACAATGGAAGTGATTCCAAAGCAGTTGGCAGGGTGGTTGTTATTGGTGGCGGCTATGCCGGAGCGACCGCGGCGAAATACATCCGCATGTGGTCGCCTGACATTGCTGTGACGATGGTTGAACCGAACAAGCAATTTGTCTCCTGTCCGTTATCCAACCGTGTCCTTGCCGGGACCTGGCAAATGTCGGATATCACCAGCAGTTACGATGGTCTCGAGGCCCGCGGGGTCAATATCATTCATCAAACCGCATCCGCTGTCGATCCTGAGAAACAGGTTGTGACGCTGGACGATGGGGAGCAACTGGAATACGACCGGTTGATTGTGGCGCCCGGCATAGAGCTTCTCTATGACAACATTCCGGGCATGTCTGATGCGGCGTCGCGTGAAGTCATTCCGCATGCCTGGAAAGCAGGGCCGCAGACAGCGTTGCTGCGCAAGCAACTCGAAGACATGCCGGATGGCGGCGTTTATGCAATCACCGTTCCGCGATCACCTTACCGCTGTCCGCCCGGACCGTATGAACGTGCCTGTCAGGTGGCGTATTACTTCAGTGTGTCGAAGCCGCGCTCGAAGGTGTTGGTGCTCGATGCGAACGAAGACATTGTTTCGAAAAAGGGATTGTTCCGCAAAGCCTGGAAGGAGCGTTACGCGGACATCATCGAGTATCGCCCTAACAACGCGCTGGTCGATGTCGATGTAGCCACGCGCACCGCGATTCTCGATTTCGATGACGTCAAGGCCGATGTGCTCAATGTCGTGCCGCCGCAACGCGCCGGCCGCATTGCGCGTGATGCCGGACTGATCACTGCTAATAACCGGTGGTGTGAAGTGGATTTCCTGACCTATGAATCGGTGGCGGTTGCCAATGTGCACGTACTAGGCGACGCAATCATGGCTGCGCCGCGCATGCCCAAATCCGGGCACATGGCCAACCAGCACGCCAAAGTGTGTGCGGCAGCGGTTATCGAATTACTGCACGGCCGTCAGCCAGATTCCTCGCCATTGATCACCAACACCTGCTATAGCTTCGTTAGCGACAAGGATGTGATTCATGTCGCGTCTGTGCACGAGTACAACAGCGATCAGCGCACGATGGTTGCGATCAAAGGTGCAGGCGGACTGTCGGCCGCCGCCAACGAGGCCGAAGGTCTGATGGCTGAATCGTGGGGCAAGAACATCTGGAACGACGTTCTGGGGTAGACACTGCGAGTAAATCTGCTGCGCGACTCGTTTGTTGCGTAGCGTGCGTGCTCGCTGGTGCCTCGCCCTAGGGCTGGTCGAAACGCTCTTTTCGTCGACGTTTCGTATCGGGTCGTTCCCTATTGCGTCGTTTCGTATCGGGTCGTTCCCTATTGAGTCGTTTCGTATCGGGTCGTTTAGAATTGCGTCGTTTCGCGAGTCGGCGCCCTCGAGTCCTACCGCCGGTCAGCTCGGCGGTTGCGCGGTGGTAACAGTATCAGGGTGATGATCAAGGCGATGGCCAGGACGACATAGGCGGTGGTGAACACCCACGCCGGAAGATCGTAATAGATCAAACGCCCGACCCAGTGTGCGATGAAACCGCTGCGGGGTGCGTTGCCGCGCAGCAGGTCTTCCCATAGCGTCAGCGGGCAGACGATACCCAGCAGCGCCTCTGCTGCGACGAATAGCATCACGCCCACATGAAAGTAGCGAAACAGCGGGGCGCGCACGCCCGGCCACTGGCGCCACGCACCGATCCAGACGTAGGCCGTGCCGCCGATGACGAACGCTACGATCAGCGCATGGAACAGCAGTATGGCGTCTGCTAGCAGTTTCCTGGTCAGGCGGTTACCGCTGGCAGTGAACCAGCAGCGTGCTCGCGCATCCCTTGTTTAGTTTGCGGTATCACTTCCTGCGTCGCGGTGTCTCGCTGCGCTCCCGGCTGAAGGCCGCTCGCCACGTTTTTCAACAGCCTGCTAATCGGTGGCAACCGGTCGTTCCGGATCCGCAATCCACTCGCTCCACGATCCCGGATACAGCCGCGATCCGCTCATTCCGGCCAGCTCCATGGCCAACAGATTGTGGCAGGCCGAAACGCCCGAGCCACACTGATGCACAACGTTGCGTGCCGGCATGGTACCGATCAGGGTTTCGAATTCGCGGCGCAGCTCTTCGCCGCGGCGAAACTGCCCGTGCTGGTCGACATTGTTTTTGAACAGCCGGTTGACTGCGCCGGGAATATGGCCGGCAACCGGATCGATCGTTTCGTTTTGCCCGTGGAAGCGATCATTGCTGCGAGCGTCAATCACCAGCATCCGGTCTGTTTCAAGGTTTGCGAGCAGGTACTCGGCATCCACATTGACATCGCGTATACGCGGAGTGAATGTCGCCGGTTTGGCTTGCGGAACATCCTGCGTGGTTCGCTTGCCGGCGCGCAGCCACGCGTCCCAGCCGCCGTCGAGCACGGCGACCGCATCGTGACCGAGCCAACGCAGCATCCACCACAGGCGCGACGCATAGACTCCCGCAGCATTGTCGTATCCAACCACCTGTACACCGTCGGTCACGCCTTTGCTGCCGAGCCACGCTGCGAATGTCGCGACATCCGGGAGCGGGTGCCGGCCGTTGCTGCCATTGGGCGGCGCCGCCAGATCGCGGTCTACCGAGGCGAAATGCGCGTGCGGCAGGTGCGACTTTGCATACTCGGCATCACCGAAATCGGGATTGGTCAATTCGTGGCGACAGTCAAATATGACGAATTTCGGGTTAGCAAGGTTTGCGTCGAGTTCGTCTACCGTGATCAGAGTCGTAAAAGCCATCGCGGATCTTTCTGGAATTGTGGATCTTTCTTGAGTTGCAAAGCGACGCGCCGGCATGTCGGTGAAATGACTCGCCACAGGGCAACTGCCGGGCGCGTGTCGCGTCAGTCTCTGTCGCCTGATTCAATCTGTTGGGCGGGCCATTGACCGGGATATGCCGCCGTGCGGCGCACCCGAAAGCGCCACATTGCGCCTTGCCCCTGCCGAATGCGCCTTGTTGCTGCAGATTGCTGTGTGGCGAGCAATAGGATACTTTAGACTGTTGTTTAGTCCAAGTTGGTTGAAGCTCTGTCGTGCCAAAAGCCAAACCAGAAGAAGAAATGACATTCGAGACCGCACTCGCGGAGCTCGAGTCGATTGTCGAGACCATGGAGAGCGGTCAGCTGCCACTGGAGAAATCGCTGTCGGCTTACAAACGTGGTGCTCAGTTGTTGCAGTTCTGTCAGCGTCAGCTGCAAGACGCCCAACAACAGGTGAAAGTGCTCGAGTCCGACTCGCTGCGGAAGTTTGCTGGTGACGAAGGCGGCGACTAGCGGTTTTCAACACTGGATGCTGCAACGGCAGGGCAGGGTGGAAGCGGCCCTCGAGCGACTGTTGCCCGGCGTCGAGCATGCGCCGTCGCACTTGCATGCGGCGATGCGTTACGCCGTACTCGGTGCGGGCAAGCGCGTCAGACCGTTGCTGGCATACGCGGCCGGCGAGTTGACTGGCGCTGAACCGGAGCGCGTTGATCTGGTCGCCAGTTCGGTCGAGCTGATCCACGCCTACTCGTTGGTGCACGATGACCTGCCGTGCATGGATGATGACCGGTTGCGCCGCGGCAAGCCAACCGTGCACGTCGAATACGACGAGGCGACGGCGTTGCTGGTCGGCGACAGCTTGCATAGTCTGGCGTTTCAGGTGCTCACAGAGCATGCACTGGCGTCTGATGCGACCAGGCAGTTGAAGATGGCGGCGACACTTGCCCAGGCTGCCGGCTCGCGTGGCATGGCTGGTGGGCAGGCGATCGATCTGCAAAGTGTCGGCACGCGCTTGTCTGTGCCGGAACTGGAGTTCATGCATGTGCACAAAACCGGCGCGTTGATTCGCGCCAGTGTCAAGCTCGGCGCAATGTGCGCGGACTCAGCAGACGATGTTGATCTGGATTTGCTGGACCGCTTTGCCAAAGTCGCCGGACTGGGATTCCAGCTGGTCGATGATGTACTCGATGCCGAATCGAGCACCGCGACGCTCGGCAAGACTGCTGGCAAGGACGCCAGCGACAACAAGCCGACCTATGTCACTGTGCTCGGAATCGAGCGGTCCCGTAAACTGACGAGCGAGCTCTATGACGAGGCGCTAACGGTCCTCGAGAAATTGCCAAAAAGCGGTGGGCGGCTTGGCGATATCGCCCGCTTCATTTTTCACCGCGAGTTCTGATGTCCGGCCGTGGTGCTGGTTGATCAGAAGCCCGTCAGGCACTGACTAATGTACGAGTTGCTGAAAACAATCAATCAACCCTCGGAGTTGCGCGCGCTCGAGCGCAAACAGCTGCCGCGGTTGGCTGACGAACTGCGCGAATATCTGGTCGACACAGTGTCCAAGACCGGTGGCCACCTGTCGTCGAATCTTGGCACGGTCGAACTGACCATTGCATTGCACTACGTCTTTGACACGCCGCACGACCGGCTGGTTTGGGATGTCGGTCACCAGAC
>JBFKXV010000035.1:0-11535 GCA_041637935.1 Burkholderiales bacterium
CGAGCGCGAACTTAACTCAATAAAGATTGTTGTGCAAGTAGGCACTAACCCTAACCCTTTGCCGGCAAAACGAATTTTTCTCGGTCCTACGGCGAGAAAAGCACTTCTTACACTGTCATCGCGTCTCGAGTCACCGTCGTTGCGTTGCGCCGTACTTAAGCTGGCAAGGCGCAACGCAGAACTATACTGCAAGCAAGAAACGCTCGAAGAAGAAGATACCTATAAAAATCACAGTGATGGCGAGACCGACAGCTAATGTGCGACCGAAAATGCGCAACCATTTCCGATCTTTGGTGATGGCGAACATCACCAGCATCACTCCGAGCGTAATGAGCAGCAGCATGCCCACCAGGCGCCCTACGAGCATGGCCGGCGAATGCTCTCAGGATATTGATTATTATAGCTATATTGGCTTATGCGGCTTGGCTTTGAATGCGCAGGAACTGCGGCGCGTCGTGATTTGACTGGAAGCTTACTTCCTCCCAGGCGTCTTTCTCCTCGACCAGGCGGCGCAGCAGCTGATTATTCAGTGCGTGCCCCGATTTGAACGCCGTGAAGGCGCCGATTAACGGGTGCCCCAGAAGGTACAGATCGCCGATTGCATCCAGCGCCTTGTGCTTGACGAATTCGTCCTCATAACGCAAACCGTCGGCATTCAGCACCCGGAACTCATCCATGACAATCGCGTTGTCCAGGCTTCCTCCCAGAGCAAGGCCTTGCGAACGTAATGTTTCCACGTCCTGCATGAAGCCAAACGTTCTGGCGCGGCTGACCTCCTTGACGAAGGACATTTCCTCAAAATCCACCACCACGCGGCGGTTGGATTCAGCGAACACCGGATGCTTGAAATCGATGCTGAAATCGACCCGAAAGCCGGCAAAAGGCTCGAACTTGACCCATTTGTCGTCCGACCTGACCTCGAGCGGCTTGAGAACGCGGATGAATTTTTTCGCGGCCGCCTGTTCCTCGATGCCGGCGGATTGAATCAGGAACACGAACGGGGAAGCCGATCCGTCCATGATTGGCACTTCTCCAGCGCTCAGATCGACATAAATATTGTCCACACCGAGTCCCGCCAAGGCCGACATCAGATGCTCGACGGTCTGGATTCGGGCGCCATCCTTTTCCAGACACGATGACAAGCGCGTGTCTTTGACCGCATAAGGATCGGCCTTGATCTCGACAACGCGATCAAGGTCAACACGACGGAACACAATGCCGGTGTTCGGCGCTGCCGGGCGCAGCGTCATATAAACCTTTTTGCCTGTATGAAGCCCGACACCGGTCGCCCGGACAATGTTCTTAAGTGTTCGCTGTTTGATCATCATTTTTACGGCTCCGCCGCGCCTCATTCACACTGCAACACAACATATTCTAACTTCCTGATAACTCTAACAGGAATGTGAATTTAATCCAACAATTGCTGCGCCGCACACTCAATCAGTCAGCTTGCTTGCGCAGAAATGCCGGTATATCGAGCATATCCACGCCAGACTGCTTCATTGCCTGCACAGCGGCGTCCCGGCCACGCCTGCGAATCACAGCGGGTGCGTCGAGTTCGCCATAGTTCACGCTGAGCGGCGCTTCATCAGTTCCGGTTCTAACAACGGCAAGCGGTTTGTTTTGTTGACGCCCGCTTTTTCCGCCCAAACCGGTCGCCACCATCGTAACCCGCAGCCGATCCTCGAGGGTTTCATCAATCACGGTACCGACGATGACGGTTGCATCTTCGGCAGTGAACTCCTTGATGGTGTTCATGACCTCGTGGACTTCACGCATCTTCAAGCTGGTGCCGGCAGTGATGTTCACCAGCACGCCACGCGCGCCGCTCAGGTCGACATCGTCAAGCAAGGGGCTTGCCACCGCCTGTTCGGCAGCGGTTCGTGCCCGAGTGTCGCCACTCGACGACGACGAACCCATCATCGCCATGCCCATCTCGGACATTACGGTGCGCACATCAGCAAAGTCAACATTTACCAGCCCAGGACATTTGATCACTTCGGCAATTCCCGCTACCGCGCCGTGCAGTACAGAATTGGCCGCCTTGAACGCGTCGAGCATGGAAACGTCCTCGCCGAGAACCTGCATCAGCTTGTCATTGGGAATCACGATGAGCGAATCGACATGTCCCGACAGTTCTTCGAGACCCTGAGTCGCAATTTTCTGCCGCTTGCCCTCGAAAGCGAACGGTTTGGTAACCACTGCCACCGTCAGAATGCCGAGTTCACGCGCCGCTTGCGCGACGATCGGAGCGGCGCCGGTGCCAGTACCGCCGCCCATACCAGCGGTCAGGAACAACATATCGGCACCTTCGATAATCTCGATGATTCGTTCGCGATCCTCCACCGCCGACTCGCGGCCGATCTCGGGATTGGCGCCGGCGCCCAGCCCTTTGGTCACGTTTGCACCGAGTTGCAAAAGCGTTTTCGACTTGGTTCGCTTGAGCGCCTGCGCATCCGTATTGGCGCAGATGAACTCCACGCCTTCTACGCCTTCTTGAATCATGTGGTCGACCGCGTTGCCGCCGCAGCCACCAACACCGAACACCTTGATGACAGCTTCCTGTGCCTGTGTGTCGACAATTTCAAACATTTTCAATCTCCTCTGCTTTGACACCGATAATTTGCGAATACCTCAACGTTCAGACGGCAACGCCTGCTCATCTACTAAAAATTCGTCTCGAACCACCTTCGCATCCGTTCAAGTACATGCTTGAACGAACCGTTTTGCATCTTTGCCATCTGCTGGCGCTCGTGCTGCGTCACGCCCGCCATCAGTAACCCCACTCCGGTGGAATATCGCGGATTGCGAATCACTTCAGACAGGCCTTCGGAATACGACGGCAAGCCGAGCCGCACCGGCATATGGAAGACTTCCTCGCCGAGCTCGACCATGCCCTGCATGGCGCCGCTACCGCCGGTAATGACAACGCCGGATGAGAGCAGCTCTTCAAATCCGCTACGACGCAGCTCGGCCTGTACCAGCGAATACAACTCTTCGACGCGTGGCTCGATCACTTCCGCCAGCGTCTGCCTGGAGAGCTTCCTCGAAGGCCGGTCACCGACACCCGGCACCTCGATCATCTCCTGGGCATCGGCCAGCTCGCGTAAAGCACATCCATGATGGCGTTTGATCTCCTCGGCATCCTTGGTCGGAGTGCGCAGTGCCATGGCGATATCGTTGGTGATCTGATCACCCGCAATTGGAATGACGGCGGTATGGCGAATCGCGCCCTGGGTAAAAATGGCCAGATCGCTGGTGCCACCGCCAATGTCGAGCAGGCAAACACCTAAGTCCTTTTCGTCCTCGGACAGCACAGCCGTCGAAGAGGCGAGTGGCTGCAAAATCAAATCGTTCACTTCCAGGCCACATCGGCGAATACATTTCATGATGTTTTGTGCGGCCGATACGGCGCCAGTGACGATGTGCACTTTGACCTCGAGGCGCACGCCAGACATTCCAACAGGCTCTCGTACGTCCTCCTGACCATCGATCACGAACTCCTGGTTGAGGACATGGAGAATTTGCTGATCAGTGGGGATCGGGATGGCACGCGCGGTTTCCACCACCCGGTCAACATCGCTTTGACCAACTTCGAGGTCCTTGATCGCAACCATGCCATGCGAGTTGAAACTGCGTATGTGGCTGCCGGCAATTCCCGTCCACACATCGCGAATCTTGCAGTCAGCCATCAACTCAGCTTCTTCGAGCGCGCGCTGGATCGAATTGACAGTTGATTCGATATTCACCACCACGCCTTTCTTGAGGCCGCGCGACGGAGAACTACCCATACCGATCACTTCATAGCCGCCTTCGGGACGCAGTTCCGCGACAATCGCAGCAATTTTCGACGTTCCGATATCGAGCGCAACGATCAGGTTCTTGCTTTCCCGGCCTTTCGAGCGCGGTACTCCGCGATTCCATTCGACAGGTTTCATACCCTTGCCTCACTCCACTTGTCTTGTCTGACACGCACCGCAAAGCCGTTGCTGTAACGCAGATCAACGTAGTCAGTCGCACCTCCCAGTTCGCCGACACTGCGTGCGTACGCCGTGACAAAACCCTGCAGGCGCCGTACAACGCGATCGCGCCCGAGTTCGATCAAGGTGCCGTCATCGAGAACCAGGCGCCAGGCGCGCCGTTCGGAGACCTGCACGCGTTTGACCTGACGGCCGATGAGCGCCAATGACTGGTTGAACCGGAGATAATTACCGGTGATCTCGAAGTGGCTTCCTGCCGGCCCCTCGAACACCGGTAGACGCTGGTTACTGGCGCCTTCGAACATCTCGCCTTGGGAATTCACCAGCGCGCTGTTGCCCCACCTCGCCAGCGCCCGGTGCTCCTCGACAACGATCTCCAGCCGGTCGGGCCAACGGCGTCGCACATCTACGCGCCGCACCCACGGCAGTTTTTCGAAGGCGGCCTGTGCGCCGCGCAAATCAACAGTGAAGAAGGTTCCCTTCAGTTCGTTGGCGGCAATGGTCCTGACTTGCTCGCGAGTAACATGAGCAACGTTTCCGACGACATCGATTCCCTTCACCGCAAACACCTCGATATTGGCGATGCGCCAGACAAGTGAGGCCAGCAGAACCACAGACACAATCAACAACATTGCGTTAGCGATCCGTGTCAGCGCCAGCGCGTTATTCCACACGTGCGCCCTCCAGAATTCGCATCACCAATTGATCGAAAGAAAGACCGGCCGCCTTTGCCGCCATCGGCACCAGGCTATGACCCGTCATACCGGGAACCGTGTTCACCTCCAGAATCCATGGCTGGTCATTGCCATCGAGCATGACATCGACCCGACCCCAGCCGCTGCACCCAACGATCCGGTAGCTATCGACGCACAAGCGCTTGATCTTGTCTTCCAGTCCGGCGGCGATTCCCGAGGGACAGAAGTACTGCGTTTGGTCGGAGAAATACTTGGCGTTGTAGTCGTAGTTATGTCCCGGCGCCTCGATGCGGACCAACGGCAGTGATTCGTCGTCAAGTATTGCTGCGGTCAACTCTGGCCCGTCGATGAACTGTTCGGCGAGCACCAATGGGTCGTACTTGGCCGCCTCAAGGTAGGCCGTCTCGATATCTTTTGCATCGGTTACCTTGCTCAGGCCGATGGTCGAGCCTTCGCGCGCCGGCTTTATGATCAACGGCAAGCCCAGTTCACGAGTCGTTGCCGCAAAATCGGAGCCTCCGTGCAACATCTCGAAGCGTGGCGTAGGAATCCCGCACGCCTGCCAGACGAGTTTGGTGCGCCATTTGTCCATTGCCAGCGCACAAGCCATAACACCGCTGCCGGTGTAAGGCACGCCGATGAGGTCAAGTGCTCCCTGGATTGTTCCGTCTTCCCCGTAGCGGCCATGCAGGATCACGAATGCGCGGTCGAACTTTTCAGCAGCGAACTCAGTCAGGCTGCGCTGCCCGGTATCAAAAGCGTGGGCTTCGACGCCTTGCCGTTGCAGCGCTTCGAGAACGGCTGTACCCGACATCAGCGAGACTTCCCGTTCGGATGATTTGCCGCCGAGCAGTACCGCCACCTTGCCAAAGTCCCGCGCGATCAACGCTGTGCCTCGCCAATGACGCGCACTTCACGCTGCAAGTCAACGCCGCATTTCTGCTTGACTGTTGCATGGACGTGCTCAATCAGCCATTCAAGGTCTGCCGCGGTGGCGCCACCGGCATTGACGATGAAGTTGGCATGCTTTGGAGAAACCATCGCGCCGCCGCGACGCAGGCCTTTCAAGCCGCACGATTCAATCAGCCGCGCGGCATGATCATCAACAGGGTTGCGAAAAACCGAACCTGCGTTGGGAATCTCCAGCGGTTGTGAGGCGATGCGCCTTTGCAGCAACGTCTTTATCTTGCGCCGCGAGCGCTCGCCATCACCGGGCCGAAGTCGGAACCACGCTCCGATGAAGAACTCCTCCGTCTCGAAACGGGCTATGACACTGCGATAACCGATATCGAAGTCAGCAGGATCGCGCTCGCGCAGTGCTCCCGGCCGGTCAATGGTGCGCACTCTGGTTACCACGTCCCAGGTCTCGGTTCCGTAGCAGCCGGCATTCATCGCCAGCGCGCCGCCAATCGTGCCCGGGATCCCGGCGAGAAATTCACCGCCCTCGAATCCGTGCATTGCCGCAAAGCGCGCCACTTTGGGAGCCGCCACGCCCGCCTCGGCATAAATATGGTCAGCGCCGCCACTTTCGATCACTTCGAGGTGGCTAAGTGCGGAGTGGGTGAATACGACCGTGCCGTGCCAGCCGCCGTCCCGCACCAACAGGTTACTTCCGAGGCCGACGAAAATGACTGGCTGTGTAGCTGCAAGCTGGCGCAAGAACGCCGCCAGGTCTTCAACGTCTGCCGGCTTGTAGCACTGGTCGACCACTCCTCCGACGCGCCAGCTGGTATGACGATGCATCGGCTCGTCGATGCGCAACTCGCCGCGCAGTCTGGCTTGATCAATTTGTCCGATTTCGGCCATGTACATATCAGTGAGCCACCAACTCGGCTCCAGTCAAAGCATCCGGAACGGACCCGATCGACCCCGCCCCCATCGTCACAACCACATCGCCTGCGCGCACGATTTCGCGTATGGCAGCAGGCAATTGCGCTATATCTTCGACAAAAATCGGTTCGACTTTGCCGGCAACCCGGACCGCCCGCACCAGGGCACGGCCGTCTGCAGCTACGATCGGATCTTCACCGGCGGCATAGATTTCGGTCAGCAACAACACGTCAACCGAAGAGAGCACGCGAACGAAGTCCTCGAAACAATCACGCGTGCGCGTGTAGCGATGCGGCTGAAAAGCCAGTACCAGCCGCCGTTTCGGAAAGGCGCCGCGCACCGCCTCGATGGTTGGCGCGATCTCGGCCGGGTGATGCCCGTAGTCGTCGATCAGCGTGAACGACTTGCCTTTGCCTAATGCAATCTCGCCATAATTCTGGAAACGCCTTCCCACACCGCGAAAGCTGGCCAGGGCAGTTACGATTGCCTCGTCCGGTACGCCGACTTCCATGGCAACGGCAATCGTCGCCAGCGCGTTACGCACATTGTGTTCGCCCGGCATGTTGAGTGTGATCGCGAGGTCCGGAAGCGCCGCTTCGTCGGCCTGCGGCCGTCGTGTGACGCGGAAGCGCATTTTCCCTCCCGAGTGAATGACATCGACCGCACGGATATGCGCGGCCTTACTCAGGCCATAGGTGCTTGTTGTCTTCGTGATAATCGGCAACAGGCGGCGGACGTTTTCGTCGTCGACGCACAGCACTGCCGTGCCATAGAAAGGAAGGTGCTCGACGAATTCGAGAAAGGCTTGCCGCAGACGGCCGAAGTCATGACCATATGTGTCCATGTGATCGGCGTCGATGTTGGTCACCACCGCAACCACCGGCTGCAGATAAAGGAATGACGCATCCGATTCGTCTGCCTCAGCGACGATGAACTCGCCGGTTCCCAGCTTTGCGTGTGATCCTGCGGCTTCGAGACGCCCGCCGATCACGAAGGTCGGGTCCATCCCGGCTTCGGCCATCACGCTTGCGATCAGACTGGTCGTCGTGGTCTTGCCGTGCGTCCCGGCAACGGCGATGCCCTGCTTGAGTCGCATCAGCTCGGCGAGCATCATCGCGCGCGGAACGACAGGGATGCGCCTGGATCGCGCCGCAGCCACTTCCGGATTGTCTGGCTTGACCGCAGTGGAAGTCACAACGACGTCAGCACCGGAGATGTTCTTTCGGTCGTGGCCGATGTTCACTTTGGCCCCGAGCGAACGCAGGCGCGCAATCACCGCGTTGTCACTCAGGTCCGAGCCGGTGACCTCGAAGTCAAGATTGAGCATCACTTCAGCGATTCCGCTCATTCCGGAACCACCGATTCCAACAAAGTGCACATGTTTAACCTTGTGCCTCATCCCGCCAGCGCCACGCAGTGATCTGCTACTTCTTCGGTGGCTCGTGCCTTTCCGAGCGCTCTCGCCTTGTCTGCCATGCGCGACAAGGTATCGCGCGTGATGCCGCCGATTACGTCGGCCAGACGGCGCGGGGTAAGTTCGTGCTGCGGTATCAATACAGCTGCCTCACCATTGGCGAGAAACCGCGCGTTTGCGCTCTGGTGATCGTCGACCGCGTGCGGCAGCGGCACCAGAATGCTTGCAACGCCTGCGACGGCAAGTTCGGCGACGGTAATCGCGCCGGCGCGGCACAGCACCAGATCCGCCTGCCGGTAGGCCTCGGCCATGTCGTCGATAAAGGCAACCACTTCGGCTTCGACGTCCTTGTTCCGATAGAGGCTTTGCAACGCCTCGAGGTGCTGCCGACCAGACTGATGGGTAACGCGCGGGCGCGAGCCGGAAGGCATGATCGACAGCGCCGCCGGGACCGTTTCGTTCAACGGCCGTGCGCCGAGACTTCCGCCAACGACAAGCAGGCGCAGTGCGCCAGAGCGGCCGGCAAAGCGTGATTGGGGCGTTTCAACCGCGCAGATCTCCCTGCGCACCGGATTACCGGTGCACACCGCGCGCGCAAGCACGTCGGGAAACCCGGTGAGAACACGATCGGCAACCTGTGCCAGAACTTTGTTGGCAAGGCCTGCCACGGCATTCTGTTCATGAACCACCAACGGGCGCAAAAACAGCGCTGCCATCATGCCGCCGGGAAAGCTGACGTATCCGCCCATGCCGAGCACGACGTCAGGCCGTATGCGAAAAATCACCGCTGCGCTCTGCCAGAACGCAATCAGCAAGTTCAGTGGCAGCAGCAGCACGCGCAGCGGGCCTTTGCCTCGCAAACCGCCAAATCGCAGCCACTGCATTTCGTATCCGTGATCCGGGACGATTCGCGCCTCCATACCAGCACGCGAACCAAGCCAGACAACCCGCCAGCCGCGCGACTTCAGTTCATCCGCAACTGCCAAGGCGGGGAATATGTGCCCGCCAGTGCCGCCTGCCATGATCAGGATGGTCCGCTTCAAAGCGTGTAGCCCTTCATCAACTGGCGGTTTTCGTAGTCGACCCGCATCAACACTCCGAGCGCCATGCAACTGGCGACGAGACTGCTTCCGCCGTATGACAGGAGCGGCAGAGTCAGGCCTTTGGTCGGCAGCAGCCCCATGTTCACACCCATATTGATCATCGTCTGCACCGCTATCCATACGCCGACACCCTGCGCAACCAGTGCAGAGAAGTGCCGTTTCAGTCGCGCCGCCTGATTGCCGATCGAAATCGCGCGCAGCGACAACCAGGCAAAAGTACCGATGGTTGCGACCACGCCGGCAAACCCGAGCTCTTCAGCGATTACTGCGAGCAGAAAGTCGGTATGTGCTTCCGGCAAATAGAAAAGCTTCTCAACACTGGCACCGAGACCAACGCCGATCCACTCGCCACGGCCGAATGCAATCAATGCATGCGACAGTTGATAACCTCTGCCAAACGGATCGGCCCACGGATCCATAAATCCCAGCACACGTTCCATCCGGTACGGCGACGTCCAGATCAGCATCACGAAACCAGACACCAGAAGCACCACCAGAATGGCGAACAGTTTCCAGTTCATTCCGCCGAGGAAGAGCACGCCCATCGCAACGGCCGTGATGACGGCAAATGCGCCGAAGTCCGGTTCCTGCAGCAGCAAGGCACCGGTAAGCAGCATCACTGAAAACATCGGCAGGAAACCTCTGCGCACGCTCGCCATATGCGAAGCTTTGCGAACGGTATAGTCAGCGGCGTAAAGCACAACAAACAATTTTGCCAACTCGGATGGTTGCAGACTGATGCCGCCCAAGCCGATCCATCGCTGGCTGCCATTGACCTCGCGCCCGACACCAGGAACGAGCACCAGCACCAGCAAAACCACGCAGGTCATGAACAGGTACGGTGCCGCCAGCTGCCAGTAACGCATCGGCACCAGCACCACAGCGGTCGCCGCCGCCACGCCAACACCCAACGAGATCAGATGACGCACCAGGTAGTAATGCGCCTGTCCGTCAGAAAAACTGGCCGCTTCGGCAATGGCAATCGACGCTGAGTAAACCATCACCGTGCCGAGCCCCAACAACATTGCGGCAAGCCATAACACGGTCGCGTCGAAGTCCGGCCCGGATTCGGGTCGCCCGACCTGCCCGTTTCCGACCAGCGCGTTCATTGCAAACTCTCCAGCTGCGCGACCGATTCTGCGAAGACCTCGGCGCGGTGCTGATAATCGCGAAACATGTCAAAGCTTGCGCACGCCGGCGACAGCAATACCGCGTCACCCGGACGCGCCAATGCGTGGGCACGAAGCACCGCGTCCTGCATGCTTGCCGCGTGTTCGATCGTGACACCGGCATCGACGATGGCGCGCTCAATTTGATCGCTATCTTTTCCGATCAGCACTACCGCGCGTGCCTTTCCCGCAATTGCAGGCATCAGTGGCCTGAAATCCTGCCCTTTGCCCTCACCGCCAAGAATCACAACACATGATTCAGCAATACCGTCCAGCGCTGCGACCGTTGCACCGACATTGGTCGCCTTGGAATCATCGTAAAACCGTATGCCATCGATCTCCGCGATCTTCTGCGCGCGATGCGGCAGACCGGCAAACTTTCTGAGCCCGTCGAGCAGCCGCGCATAGGGCAGGCGTATGCCGCGGCACAACGCCAACGCGGCCAGCGCATTGGTCAGGTTATGCATTCCGGTCACCTGCAGCTCGGACGCTTTGATCAGGTTCTGCGAACCTTGGGCGAGCCAAAGCTCCCCATCAATCGATCTCAATCCCCACTCACGGCTGTTCTGCGGAAGATCCGAGCCAAACGTGAATACACAGCGACCGTCAATGGCCATTTCACGCGATAACTTGTCTTGCCTGTTGAGCACCTGAACGCCGTCACCGCGAAAGACTCGTGCTTTCGCCTCGGCGTAGCTCGTCACTTCGGCATAACGATCAAGGTGATCTTCGCTGAGATTGAGCACCACAGCGGCTTCTGCATTCAACGATGCTGTCGTTTCCAGCTGGAAACTTGACAACTCCAGCACGAAAATATCCGGAGTGCGGCGCTTTCCCGCATCGATGTCACTCAGCACGTCGAGAATAGGCAACCCGATGTTACCCGCTACCTGGGTGCGCACACCGGCAGCCTTGCACATTGCACCGACCATCTCCGTGACCGTGCTTTTGCCATTCGAACCCGTGATGGCAATGACCTTACTGTGCAGGTATTCCTTGCGCACCTGGGCAAACAATTCAATGTCACCAAGGATGGGCACACCCTGATCGCGCGCGCGCCTGACCAGCGGCTCGGCGAGCGGCACGCCAGGACTGATTGCCACCACGTCGGCCCCCACCAGCACCTTGTTATCGAAACCGCCAAGGTTCACTTCCACCTCCGGGAACTGCACCCGCAATTGCCCGGCGAGTGGCGGCAACGTGCGCGAGTCGGCGGCGCGCACCGCGGCACCCCGGTTGGTCAACCACCGCACCATTGACATGCCGCTTATTCCAAGCCCAAGCACGAGTACTTTTTTACCTTTCAGGTCCAACTATGTATTTCTCATCAAAGCGGTCTGCCGC
>JBFKXV010000036.1:0-11523 GCA_041637935.1 Burkholderiales bacterium
GGGTTGTAGACCTTGCAGCCATTCTTGTCTGCAATGGTCGGTGTTTCGTTGTTTTGCGCGTAGCCCGTTGCTGCCCACAACAGCGCGGCTACGGCGACTGTTGTTACCTGTTTGAACCTGAACATACCTGACTCCTTGAACAAGCCTTTGACCAGTTGCTGAGCATATTCGTCTCTGGCACGTTGGCGTTTGTCAATGGATCGTGCTTGATCCATATACGGCGTGGTTACGGTAACAATGCGTTCTCGCCGCAGACGCATCGCCAATAATTTGACAGGGCACTTTCAAGCATCGCCCATTTTGGTTTGTTGCCTCGAATGAAATGCGCCAATTGATCATCGCCTCAATCGGTCACGGCTTCAATCGGTCACGGCTTCAATCAGCCACCATTTCAGTCGAATGTTCATCCATTTGATCAGAAATTGCTTCGATTAGAACCAACCGCGATCAGTCATTGACCCGGTCGAGCAGCAGAAATTCCATTAACGCCTTCTGCGTATGCAATCTGTTCTCAGCCTCGTCCCAGACGACGCTTTGTTCTCCGTCAATGACATCGGCAGACACTTCTTCACCCCGGTGGGCCGGCAAACAGTGCATGAACAACGCATCATCAGCCGCGACTGCCATCTTCTCCGCGTCGACCTGCCAGTTTTCAAATGCGCGCCTGCGCTCGGCATTTTCTTCTTCAAATCCCATGCTGGTCCACACGTCAGTGGTGACCAGATCGGCGCCGCGCGCGGCGTCCATCGGGTCGTTGAAGCTTCGCACATAACTGGCATTGCATACACCGGCCTGTTCAGGGACCACCTCGAAGCCGGGTGGTGTCGAAACGTGCAGCTTGAAATCGAGCAATCCTGCCGCCTGCAGCCAGGTATTGCACACGTTGTTCGAGTCACCGATCCACGCCACCGTCTTGCCTTTAATCGAGCCGCGTTTCTCGATATAGGTGTAAATGTCGGCGAGAATTTGGCACGGGTGATACTCGTTGGTCAAACCGTTAATCACCGGTACCCGCGAGTTCGCCGCAAACAGCTCGATCATGGTCTGCTCAAAGGTGCGAATCATCACCAGATCACACATGCGCGATATCACCTGCGCGGCGTCTTCCACCGCTTCGCCACGGCCCAGTTGCGAGTCCCGCGTGTTGAGGTAAATGGCCGTGCCGCCCAGCTGGTGCATGCCCGCTTCGAAGGACAATCTCGTTCTGGTGCTTTGTTTTTCAAAGATCATTACCAGCGTACGGTCCTGCAGTGGCCAATGCTGCTGGTATGACTTGAAGCGCTCCTTGATAATGCGGGTGCGCTCGAACAGATAGCCGAGGTCATCGGGCGACAGATCGCTGACCTGCAGAAAATTCCTGACCGTGTGCATCACTCAGCGGTTTTGGCGGCCGACGCGATACTAAAGGCGGTGATCAGTGCTGCCACACCGTCGACCAGGATCTGCGCCTGTTCATCAGTCATGATCAGTGGCGGCAGCAGTCGCAAGACGTTGTCAGCCGTTACGTTGATTAGTAGTCCGGCTTCGAGGCCCCGTGCAACCAGTTCACCGCACGGTTGTTCGAGTTCGATGGCAATCATCAGACCCTTGTTGCGCAATTGCCGCACACCGGCGACGCCGGCGAGTTTTTCGCCCAGCGAAGCGATGATTTCGTCGCCCATTGCGGCGGCCCGCGGCAACAGATTCTCCTCTTCGATGATCGACAGCGTGGTCAAAGCGGCGACGCTGGCAAGCGGATTGCCGCCGAACGTCGAGCCATGGCTGCCCGGCTGCAGCACGTTCGCGGCGGCGCCGCGCGCCAGGCAGGCGCCGATCGGAAAGCCGTTGCCCAGACCTTTTGCCAGTGTCATGACGTCCGCTTTGATACCGCTGAGCTGGTGCGCAAACCATGCTCCGCTACGTCCCATCCCGCTTTGCACTTCATCGAGCATCAGCAGCCAGTTGTTGCGATCACAAATTTCGCGCAGTGCTGCGAGATAACCTTCGTCCGGGATGTTGATACCGCCTTCGCCCTGAACCGGCTCAACCAGTATTGCAACAATGTCCGGATTGTTGGCTGCAGCCAGCTCGACGGCGCCGACATCGTTGTACGGAACGCGCGCGAAACCGGCCAGCAATGGCTCAAAACCCGCCTGTACCTTGCGGCTGCCGGTGGCTGACAAGGTTGCCATGGTGCGGCCGTGGAAAGACTGCTCCATGACGACAATCGATGGCTTGCTGACATCGTTGCGATGTCCATACAGGCGGGCAATTTTGATTGCCGCTTCATTGGCTTCAGCGCCGGAATTGCAGAAGAACACGTTATCCATTGCCGCCAGAGTGCAGAGGCGCTCGGCGAGCTGCTCCTGGGCTTTGATGCGGTACAGATTGGAACTGTGAATTAACCGGCCAGCCTGTTCGCATAGCGCGGCCGCAATTCGCGGATGTGCATGTCCGAGCCCGGTTACCGCAATGCCACACAGGGCATCCAGGTAGCGTTTGCCTTCGGTGTCCCACATCCACGCGCCCTCGCCGTGCGAGAAGGTGACGGGTTGTCTACCATAGGTTGGCATCACGTATTGCATGTACCACCTCTGCAAGAATTGTCGGAAAAAACAACACGGCGGCAACATGCCGCCGTGTTGAGATATTCGTTCAATGGAAACCAATAGAACTTGTAGCGAAATTGGCGCCCTGATGCAAGCGCTTCGGTTTGCTCGTCATTGGTTCGCTCGAAATTGCCCGAAACGTTCAACTCAGCCTGCCGGTGCTGCTTTCCTCGTGCATGTTCCGCTGCCAAGCAAAAAGCCCGCAGCAATGGCTGCGGGCCGGCTAACGAAGTACAGCGGGAATGCGCGCTTGGCTTGCTACGACATCGCCTTAATGGCTGCCGACAGGCGGCTTTTGTGACGTGCTGCCGCGTTCTTGTGGATGATGCCTTTGTCGGTGATCGAGTCGATGCGGCCCTGCGATGTGTTGAACTCGGCCTGCGCCGCCTGTTTGTCTCCGGCGCCGATGCTCTTGCGCACGTTCTTGATCATGGTGCGCAACTCGGAGCGAAGCGCCGCATTATGAGCGCGGCGTTTTACAGTCTGTCTTGCGCGTTTCTTCGCGGAAGCGATATTCGCCATTCGGTTTCCTATTACCGCCTACGGGACGGTCAAAAAGGGGCGTATGGTACTGTTCCAGAAGGAATTTCGCAAGCAGTGCGAGCCTGACACCGGGGCCTCGCGAATGGTCTCGTCTAAGCCCTTGGTTCGCAGCGACTTTTCGCGAATGGATTCCTTGCTCGGCGGGCCGATCGGCTAGAATACCGGCGCCGCTCAAAATCATAAGGCTATGAATCTGCTCAAAGCGCTGGCCACGGTCAGCAGCATGACGCTGGTGTCGCGGGTGCTCGGTCTGGTGCGCGACGTGGTCATCGCCCGCGTTTTCGGTGCCGGCCTGGCGACTGATGCCTTCTTCGTCGCTTTCCGTATCCCCAATCTGCTCAGAAGACTGTTTGCCGAAGGCGCGTTCTCGCAAGCCTTCGTACCGGTGCTCGGCGAGTACCGAACCGTTCGTGGCGATAGCGAGACGAAACTGCTGGTCGACCATGTAGCGACGCTGCTGGTGACGATTCTGTTCGTCGTGTCGCTACTGGGCGTGGTTGCTGCGCCACTGATTATCTATATCAGCGCACCTGGATTCTCGGCTGATGCCGACAAATTTGAACTCACCACGGCGCTATTGCGGTTGACGTTCCCTTACATCCTGTTCATCTCGCTCACTTCGCTCGCCGGCGGCATTCTCAACACCTGGAGCCGTTTTTCGATTCCGGCGTTCACGCCAACTTTGTTGAATTTGTCTTTCATCGTATTCGCGCTGTGGCTCGCACCGTACTTTGACCCGCCGGTGATGGCGCTGGCCTGGGCCGTTTTCTGCGGCGGTGTGCTGCAGCTCGCGCTGCAGGTCCCGTTCTTGTGGCGGATCCGCATGCTGCCACGTCCGGCCTGGCGACCGCGTGATGAAGGGGTGCGACGCATCCTCAGATTGATGGGACCGGCGGTGCTCGGTGTGTCGGTCGCGCAGGTGTCGCTGCTCATCAATACCATCTTCGCGTCGTTTCTGGTCACCGGCAGTGTCACCTGGCTGTACTACGCCGACCGGCTGATGGAATTGCCGGTCGGGCTGCTCGGCGTTGCCCTTGGCACTGTGTTGTTGCCGAACCTGTCGCGGCGTTATGCCGACGGCGCAGCCGAGGAGTACACCCAACTGCTGGACTGGGGTTTGCGACTGACCGTGCTGTTGGCAGCACCATGTGCAGTGGCATTGGCGGTGCTGGCGGTGCCTATTCTGGCAACGCTGTTCAAACATGGTGCGTTTGCCGCGAACGATGTGCTGATGACGCGCCAGGCGCTGATGGCCTATAGCGTTGGACTGGTGGCACTGGTGTTGATCAAGATACTGGCGCCGGCTTTTTACGCGCGCCAGAATGTCAGGACGCCGGTGAAGATCGCGCTGGTCACACTGCTGGCAACGCAGCTGATGAATCTCGCTTTCATCTGGACGCTAAAGCATGCCGGGCTGGCGCTGGCGATTGCGTTGGCTGCCTGGGTGAATGCCGGGTTGCTGTATTGGAAGTTGCGCCAACACCGCATATACACGCCACTTGCAGGCTGGCCGTTGTTCCTCCTGAAGGTCGTGTTGGCACTGGTCGCGATGGCCGCGGTACTGTTTTGGTTGGCGGCAGACAGCGATTTCTGGTTGCAATCCGCTGCCTGGCCGCGAATCGAGCGTCTGGCACTGGTCGTGATCGCCGGCGCTACGAGCTACTTCGCCGTGCTGTGGCTGAGCGGCTTTCGCCTCGCTGACTTCAGCAAGCGGGTGCGCTGAACTGCGCCGGACCGCCCGGGTCGGTTGTCGGTGTGGATTGGTTCTGGCTGCGCGCTCAAGGCGCGCCGCGCAGCGCGGCATCGACTACGTCACGCTTAAGATGCGGCGCGAACATGGTGATGAACTCATAGATGTAGCCACGCAGATAGCTGTCCCGGCGAATGCCGATGCGTGTTGTGCTCGGTTCGAACAAATGGCTGGCATCGAGCGCGCGCAGGCGCTGGTCGCGCTCCGGGCTGTAGGCCATCATCGCGACAATGCCGATTCCCAGCCCTAGTTCGACATAGGTCTTGATGACATCGGCATCAATTGCCGTGAGTACGACTTCCGGTACCAGTCCGGCGGCGGCGAATGCCTTGTTGATCTGCGAGCGCCCGGTGAAGGCGAAGTCATAAGTGATGATCGGATAGCGGGCGATTTCCTGCAGTGTCAGTTTTTTGACCTTGAGCAGTGGATGCCGTGGTGGTGTCAGCACACAACGGTTCCACTCGTAGCACGGCAGCATCGCAAGGTCCTTGTAATGCGCGATGGCTTCGGTGGCAATTGCAATGTCCGCCTCGCCCGATGTAGTGAGTTCGGAGATCTGTGTCGGGTTGCCCTGATACAGTGACAGGCGCACGTTGGGAAATTTCTCGCGAAACGCCTTGATGACCGGCGGCAGTGCGTAACGTGCCTGCGTGTGGGTCGTCGCAATGGTGAGGCTGCCGCTGTCTTCGCGGGTAAACTCCTCGCCGATTTGTTTTAGATGGCCGAGGTCATTGAGCACTTGATGTGCTTTGTCGAGTATCGCGCGGCCCGGTTCGGTGATGGCGACCAGGCGTTTGCCATGGCGTACAAAAATATCCACGCCAAGTTCGTCTTCCAGCGCCCTGATCTGTTTGCTGATGCCCGGTTGCGACGTGAACAGTGCTTCCGCAGTTTGCGAAAGGTTGAGATCGCGCTTGGCGACTTCGCAGATGTAGCGCAGCTGTTGAAGTTTCATTTACCGTTCGCCGGAGTCAATTTGGTTACCGGGCAACCAGGCCACAAGGCAATAAAGTCGCGAGGCAGTCAGTTCAGAAAGCGATTGCAAGTGCCATGAAGTTATTAAACAAGCGTCTCTTATTCTAATACTGTCTTGGTCGGTCATGGGCAACAGCAGGATGAATCGGCCGAAATGACACGATCGGACCCAAAACTCGCTAAAATTCAGCCCTTTTTACAGCAGCGGGATTTACGCGATATGCGCGTGTTGCGCCGTGCACCGGTGCGGGCCGAACAGCCGGTGGCGTTGACCATCGGCAATTTCGACGGCTTTCACCTTGGTCACAGAACCATGCTCGCTCGGCTGGTTGAGGCCGCTCGTGCGCGCCGGCTGGCCGCGGCGGTGATGACGTTCGAGCCGCAACCGCAGGAATTCTTTGCACCCGATCAGGCGCCCGCCAGGCTTACCAGCCTGCGCGAAAAACTGGAACTGCTCCACGCTGCCGGGATTGACATAGCCTATGTGTGCCAGTTCGACTATCGGATGGCACAAGTGACAGCGGAGCAATTTGTCGAGCGTATCGTTCATCGGGGGCTCGGTACGCGCTGGCTGCTGGTCGGCGACGACTTCCGTTTCGGCGCGCGCCGCAGCGGCGACTTCGATTTGTTGGTGTCACTGGCGCCGCGTTATGGTTATGAGGTCGAAGCGACACGCAGCGTCCTCTATGAGGGCGCGCGCGTATCCAGCACCGCCGTGCGTGCATGCCTGCTGGCCGGCGACCTGGATCGTGCGGCGCAGCTGCTGGGCCGGCGTTACGCTATTTGCGGGCGTGTCGAGTACGGTGATGGCATCGGCACCGGGTTCGGTTATCCGACCGCCAATGTGCGGCTCAATCGCCTCAAACCCGCCTTGACGGGGATATTCGTCGTCGAGGTCGATGGTCTTGGTGAGCGGCCCCGGCCGGGTGTGGCAAGCCTCGGTGTGCGGCCCACCGTGACCAGCCGCGGGCGTGCGGTGCTGGAAGTGCATTTGTTCGACTTCAGTGGTGACATCTACGGCAAGCGCATCGCGGTGCGGTTCCTGTCAAAGTTGCGCGACGAGGCGAAGTTCTCCAGTGTCGATGCACTGGTGGCACAGATGGACCGCGACGCTCAGCGGGCGCGTGACTACTTCGCGCAGCATGGCGTATCGCCGGCAGTGAATCTGAAAGCGGGTGAGTGAACGAGGCGCTGGGTGGAGCCGGCGGCAATTCGGCGCCGGGGTCGCGGCGTTTGCCACTGCGCCAACGGGACCGGCGCGGCTGGATTGAGTCTCGGGATATACGCAAGTTCCGGAAAGACGCAAGCTTTGGAAAGACGCAAGCTTAAGAAAGAACCGATAACGATGTCTGAATACAAGAAAACACTCAACTTGCCGGATACGCCATTCCCGATGCGCGGCGCTTTGGCCCAACGCGAACCGGTCTGGATCGAGGCTTGGCACAAGAGCGGTCTTTATCAGCGCATTCGCGAGGCGTCCAGGGGCAGGCCCCGTTTCGTCCTGCACGACGGACCGCCGTACGCTAACGGGGACATCCATATTGGCCACGCGGTGAACAAGATTCTCAAGGACATCATCGTCAAATCGAAAACCCTGGCCGGCTTCGATGCGCCTTATGTCCCGGGCTGGGATTGTCATGGCCTGCCGATCGAGCATCAGGTCGAGAAGAAACACGGCAAAAACCTGCCGCCAGCGCAGTTCCGCAAGCTGTGCCGGGAGTACGCTGCCGAACAGATCGATCGGCAGCGCAAGGATTTCATCCGTCTTGGCGTGCTCGGTGACTGGGGTAAGCCCTATCGCACCATGGAATTTGCCACTGAAGCCGACATCATCCGCGCGCTCGGACGTATCAATGAAAGCGGCTTTCTCTATCAGGGCGCGAAACCGGTGCACTGGTGCCTGGACTGCCAGTCTGCGCTGGCCGATGCCGAAGTCGAATACGAAGACCGGACATCGCCGGCGATCGATGTGGCATTCCAGTTCGTCGATAACAAGGCGCTTGCCCGCGCGCTGGGCTTCAGCCACATCTACGAGCCGGCGTTTGCAGTGATCTGGACCACCACGCCGTGGACGCTGCCTGCCAACCAGGCGGTGTCGGCTGGTGCTGATATCGAATACGCGCTGGTACGGTTTTCCGCCGGGTTGCTGTTGCTGGCAAAGGAACTGGTGGCCGGCTGCATGCAATCGTATGGTGTGGACGAATACGAGGTGGTTGCCGAGTTCAGCGGAGACAAACTCGAGGGATTGCTGCTCGAGCATCCGTTCTATGAGCGGCAGGTTCCGATCGTGCTGGGTGAGCACGTCACACTTGATGCCGGTACCGGGCTGGTGCACACGGCACCGGCGCATGGTCTGGAAGACTTTGAAGTCGGCCAGCGCTATGACCTGCCGGTTGATAATCCGGTTGGCGATGACGGCGCGTTCTATGACAGCGTGCCTCTGTTTGGCGGACAGTCGGTATGGGATGCCAACAACACCATCATCGAGACGTTGAATGAAAACAAGAAACTGATTCGGGCCGTTGATTACCAGCACAGCTATCCGGTTTGCTGGCGCCACAAGACGCCGATCATTTTTCGCGCCACGCAACAGTGGTTCATCGGGCTCGATCGCGGCAATAAAACGTTGCGCGAGGTCGCTGCCTCGGCGGTCGAGGCCACTGCGTTCTATCCGTCTTGGGGACGCGCCCGGCTGGCCGGCATGATCGCTAATCGTCCCGACTGGTGCGTATCGCGACAGCGCGATTGGGGCACGCCGATGGCGTTGTTCGTACATCGCGAAACCGGAGAGCTGCATCCGCGCACCAGTGAATTGTTGGAGCAGGTTGCCCAGCGCGTTGAAAAGCAAGGCATCGAAGCGTGGTTCGCCATGCCGGCTGAAGAACTGCTTGGCGCCGAAGCGAAAGACTGGAAGAAAGTACCCGATACGCTCGACGTCTGGTTCGATTCCGGTACGACCCACATTTCGGTGCTGGAACGCCGCGCCGAGTTGAGCAAGCCGGCCGACCTGTATCTGGAAGGCTCTGACCAGCACCGCGGCTGGTTCCAGTCGAGCATGCTGACTGGCTGCGCCATCGACGGGCGTGCGCCGTACCGTGGTCTACTGACGCACGGTTTCGTCGTTGCCGGTGACGGGCGCAAGATGTCCAAGTCGCTCGGTAATGTCATCGCGCCGCAAAAAGTCGCCGGCACGCTCGGCGCCGAGATCCTGCGCCTGTGGGTAGCCGCGACCGATTATTCTGGTGAGCTGTCGATTTCCGATGAAATTCTCAAACGCGTCGTCGAGAGTTACCGCCGTATCCGCAACACGTTGCGATTTCTGCTCGCCAACCTCAGCGACTTCGATCCCGAGGCACACGCACTGGAGCCATCCGACTGGCTCGAGATCGACCGCTACGCAGTGCAGATGACCGCGCGTATGCAGCAGCAAATGGAACGCGACTACGAGCGTTTCGAATTCCACCTGGTGGTGCAACGTCTGCAAACGTTTTGTTCCGAGGACCTCGGCGGTTTTTATCTCGATATTCTCAATGACCGGCGGTATACCGCCGGCGCCGATTCGCGGCCGCGCCGCGCGGCGCAGAATGCGCTTTATCATATTGCGCATAGTCTGCTGCGGCTGATGGGTCCGGTGCTGTCGTTCACTGCCGATGAAGCGTGGCCGATCCTGACCGGCAGCACCGATGACAGTGTCCTGCTGCATACCTGGTACCGATTCCCGGACAGCGGCGCCGACTTGTTGCCGCGCTGGGACCGGTTGCGCGAACTGCGTTCACAAGTGCAGAAAAAACTCGAAGACATGCGCGCGGCCGGGCAAATCGGTTCGTCGCTGCAGGCGGAGGTGAACATCTCCACCGGTGCGGGTGATGCCGGCCGCTTGCTGCAATCGCTCGGCGATGATCTGCGTTTTGTGCTGCTGACTTCCAAAGCAACCGTCGACGCGTCGGCGCCTGACTCCGAGATCGTGGTCGATGTGACGCCCAGCGGCCATGCGAAATGTCAACGCTGCTGGCACTATCGCGCCGACGTCGGTCATGACCAGGATCATCCGGGCATCTGCGGTCGTTGCACTTCAAATCTGTTTGGCCCGGGAGAACAGCGCAGTTATGCTTGATAGCGGCGGCGGAGCTGGCATGCGCGCCACAGCGAAATGGCTGGGCCTCGCAGCGTTGCTGGTGGTGCTCGATCAACTGACCAAGTATACAGCGGTGAAGACCATTGACCCGCAGGGCGCTGTTTCGTTGTTGCCATTCCTGTCGCTGGTGCTGACCTACAACACCGGTGCGGCATTCAGCTTTCTGGCCGGCGCCGGAGGCTGGCAACGCTGGTTCTTTGTACTGATCGCAATCGGCGCCTCGGTGCTGATTTCATGGATGCTGCACCGGAATCGGCGTGACACATTCTTGTGCCTGGGCCTGACACTGATCCTGGCCGGTGCCATTGGTAATCTGATTGATCGTCTGACCATCGGCGCAGTGGTTGATTTCATATTGCTTTACTGGCGGCAGTACCAGTGGCCGGCCTTTAACCTCGCCGATTCCTGTATCACCGTCGGGGCCGCGATGTTGATCTGGGATGGTTTTGTGCGCTCGCGTTCGCGAGCCAGTGAACAGTGACAAGTGATTTAGTGACAGGTGACGAGTGACGGGCAACAAGTGATGTACGACTTGGTTCCCGTCTTCCCTCCGCGTCCTCGGCGTGCTCTGCGGTGAGAGTTTAGAGGCGTGAGGGGGCACAGCGGAAGGGCGGAGCAGGCGCCCCACTTGTGGAGGTCGCCAGTGACGAGTGATATGTGCGTGAGGCGTGAGGGGTTAGGGGTGCGGCGAAAATCACCCGGACAAGTACTGAACGTCTTTGATCTTGTATTTCCTCTGCGTCCTCGTCGTGCTCTGCGGTGAGAGTTTATAGGCGACGAAATTGCCAGTGACAAATGGCCGGTGAACAGTGACAAGTGACAAGCAACGAGGGACAATCGAACAGCGAGGGAATATGAAAGTACTTCTGGCCAATCCGCGGGGGTTTTGCGCCGGTGTCGACCGGGCGATCGAGATTGTCGAGCGTGCGCTGGAAATTCACGGTGCGCCGATTTATGTCCGCCACGAGGTGGTGCACAATAAATTCGTCGTTGATGACCTGCGCGGCAAAGGTGCTGTGTTCGTCGAGGAGATCGCGGAGATTCCCAAGGGCGCTACAGTCGTGTTTAGCGCTCATGGCGTTTCGCAACAGGTGCGCCACGATGCTGAGGCGCGCAACCTGCGCGTGTTCGACGCCACCTGTCCGCTGGTCTCCAAGGTACACGTCGAAGTCAGCCGCCAGCGCAACCATGACCGTGAAGTGGTGATGATTGGTCACCGCGGGCATCCGGAAGTCGAGGGCACGATGGGCCAGGCGCACGGCGGTATGTACCTGGTGGAAACCGTTGACGATGTGGCGCGGCTGAAAGTAAGCGATCCGGACAATCTTGCTTTTGTGACCCAGACGACGTTATCCGTCGATGACGCCAGAGGAATCATCGAAGCTCTGCGTGGGCGCTTTCCCGGCATTGTTGGTCCTCGCAAGGATGACATCTGTTATGCAACACAAAATCGCCAGGACGCGGTCAAGGATCTTGCAGCGCAGTGCGACGCGGTCATCGTGGTAGGCTCGATTAACAGTTCCAATTCGAAC